>DATFCB010000493.1:0-8223 GCA_035253525.1 Pyrinomonadaceae bacterium
GCTTCCGACCGCATTAAATCTGTTTACCCGCTCATAAAAATAATAACTTTGACTTCCGCCGGGGCCGCCTCTAGGATGTTTTGTTTTGTAAACGTATGCTCTCTTCTGTGTCTCCTCTTAAAAATCAAACTGAAACTAGCCCCTCGGTGGTCATCAAAGGTGAGCCAATTAATGAGACTTAAGATAACAGTTCTGGCGGGCGACGGTGTTGGCCCGGAAGTGACGGCCGAGGCCGTGCGCGTGCTGCGCGCGGTCGCGGGCGTTTACGGACACAAGTTCGAGTTTATAGAGATGCCCGTCGGCGGCGTCGCCATCCGCGAGACGGGCGAGCCGCTCCCCGATCCCACGCTCGACGCCTGCCTCGCGGGCGACGCGGTGCTGCTCGGCGCGGTCGGCTCTCCCGAATTCGACAATCTCAAGCCGGACAAGCGCCCCGAAGCGGGACTGCTCAAGCTCCGCACGGCGCTCGGCGCTTTCGCCAACCTGCGCCCGGCCGTCGCTTACGAAGCCGTCAGCGATTGCTCTCCCCTGCGCGCGGAAGTCGTCCGCGACGCGGACATCCTCATCGTGCGTGAACTTCTCGGCGGCCTCTACTTCGGCGAGCCGCGCGGCTTCTCCGACGAGCCTGCGAATCCGGCGGCTTTCAATACCATGCGCTACTCGGCCGCAGAGGTCGAGCGCATCGCGCGCGTCGCCTTCGAGGCGGCCAAGGTGCGGCGGCGCAAGGTGACTTCCGTGGACAAGGCGAACGTGCTCGAAGCCTCGCAACTCTGGCGCGAGGTCGTGTCGCGCGTGGCCTCCGACTATCGAGGCGTGGCGCTCGAACACCTTTACGTTGACGCCTGCGCGATGCACCTGGTGACGAACCCGCGCCGCTTCGATGTCATCTTGACGGAAAACCTCTTCGGCGACATTCTCTCGGACGAGGCCGCCGTGATTACGGGCTCACTAGGCATGCTCGCTTCGGCCAGCATCGGCGGCCGCGTTGGACTCTACGAGCCTGTCCACGGCTCCGCCCCGGACATAGCAGGCCAGGGCGTTGCCAACCCGCTCGGCGCAATTCTGTCGGCCGCGCTGCTGCTGCGCCACTCGGCGCAGATGGAGCAGGAGGCGCGCAACGTCGAGGCAGCCGTCCGCGCCGTCCTCGACGCAGGCCACCGCACGCCCGACCTCCAACGCGGAACTGGCACAGCGCCCATCACGACCTCCGAAATGGGATCGCTCGTCGTCAAGGCGTTCGCCGAGATAGTCAACGCGCGGCAGGCTTATCACGCGGTATGAAAGCAGTGGTCAGTGGTCAGTTAAGACGACTGGCTTTATAACTGACCACTGACCACCGACCACTGACCACTGAATTATGCTGACACTTTTTGACAAGCTCTGGGCAGAACACGTGGTTTACGAGCAGGCGGGTCAGCCTGCCTTGCTCTACATTGATTTGCATCTCGTTCACGAAGTCACGTCGCCGCAGGCGTTCGACGGGCTGCGCGCGGCGGCGCGGCGCGTCAGGCGGCCGGACCTGACCGTGGCGACCGCTGACCACAACGTGCCGACGACGGCGCGCAACCTCCCCATCGCGGACGAAATCGCCGCGCGCCAGATCAGCGCACTCCGCCGCAACTGCGCCGAGTTCAATATTCCCTTCTACGACCTTGATTCCGCAGAGCAGGGCATCGTCCACGTCATCGGCCCGGAACTGGGCCTGACGCAGCCCGGCATGACCATAGTCTGCGGCGACAGCCACACGAGCACGCACGGGGCTTTTGGCTCTCTGGCCTTCGGCATCGGAACATCCGAGGTCGAGCATGTCCTCGCCACGCAGACCCTGCCGCAGACCAGGCCGCGCACGATGGAGATACGCGTCAGGGGCGAGCTTGCCCCCGGCGTCACGGCCAAAGACCTGGCGCTCGGCATCATTCGTCAAATTGGCACAGACGGCGCGACAGGCCACGTCATCGAATACACGGGACGCGCCGTGCGCGGGCTCTCGATGGAAGGGCGCATGACGCTTTGCAACATGAGCATAGAAGCCGGCGCGCGCGCAGGCATGGTTGCGCCCGACGAGACCACGTTCGCTTATCTCGAAGGCAAACGCTTCGCGCCGTCGAAGGAGAAGTGGGACGAACGAGTCGCCTACTGGCGTACGCTCCCTTCGGACAAAGGCGCGCGATACGATACGACCGTCGAGATAGACGCAAGCTCGCTCGCCCCCTATGTGACCTGGGGGACGAGTCCGGGCCACGCCGTTCCCGTCACGGGAAGTGTGCCAGACCCGGAAGAGTCTGCGTCTGAGACGGACCGCCGCGCGCTCCTTCGTATGCTCGAATACATGGGCCTTGAGCCCGGCACGCCCATCGAGCAGATAGCGATTGACCGCGTCTTCATAGGCTCATGCACCAACGCGCGCATTGAGGACTTGCGCGCGGCGGCGCGCGTCCTGCGCGGCTACAAGGTGAACGGCGCGGTCCACGCGATGGTCGTCCCCGGCTCGCAGGCGGTCAAGCGCGCGGCCGAAATGGAAGGGCTGGACGACATCTTCCTCGCGGCGGGCTTCGAGTGGCGCGAGGCCGGATGCTCCATGTGTTTGGGAATGAACCCGGACACGCTCAGGCCCGGCGAGCGCTGCGCCTCCACGAGCAACCGCAACTTCGAGGGCCGCCAGGGGCGCGGCGGGCGCACGCACCTCGTCAGCCCCACGATGGCCGCCGCCGCCGCGGTCGCCGGCCATTTCACGGACGTACGCAAATGGAAATTCAACTCGTGAATCGTGAATCGTAAATAGACGAACGCTTCTTTCTTTTACGATTCACGATTCACGATTTGCGATTCACGAGTTTTCGATTTACGACTATGCTTCCTTTTCGCACGCACACAGGCGTCGTCGCACCGCTCGACCGGCCGAACGTTGACACGGACCAGATCATCCCGAAGCAGTTTCTGAAGCGCATAGAGCGGACGGGCTTCGGGGAGTTTCTGTTCTACGACTGGCGTCACACGCCCCAGGGCGAGCGGGACGAGAGTTTCGTCCTTAACGAGCCGGGCTACCGTGGGGCGAGCATCCTCGTCGCGGGGCGGAATTTCGGGTGCGGCTCGTCGCGCGAGCACGCGCCGTGGGCGCTCCTGGATTACGGCTTTCGCGCCGTCATCGCACCCTCGTTCGCGGACATCTTCATGAACAACTGCATGAAGAACGGCATCGTGCCCGTCGTGCTGACTGAAACTGAGGTCGCGGAACTGATGCGGCGCGCGCGCGAAGTCCCAGGCTACCGCGCGACCGTTGACCTTGAGCGGCGCGTGGTCGAGGACGCGGCGGGCTTTCATGCCACTTTCGCGATAGACGACTTCCGCCGCCGCTGCCTGATGGAAGGGCTCGACGACATTGCGCTCACCCTTCAGCACGAAGCCCAAATCGCCGCCTACGAGGCGAGGCGAAAGTAGGATTAAGAAGAATTGAGATTTCGAATCTCAATTTTTTTATTTAGACTTGATTTTGTCCGGGGGGTGACATAACAATCTCTCAAGCGAGTTGGAAAATTTATGAGGAGGGCGCGGCCCGTGGCGGGTCGCTCGCGGCTCCGACGAAGATGACACCGGAACAGGCTGAGGCGCGGAAGCTGGCGACGTTTCTGGAGACGGGCCAGACTCTTGCCGGGACTTTCGAGCTGCGGGACGCGATGTCGCGCGTCCTGGGCTTGCTCGGGCGTCATCACAACATGATACGCGGGCTAATCGCGCTGCTCGACCCGGACTCGAATGATCTCTACATCGCCGCCTCTCACGGCGTAGAGGACGCGGCCGCGCGCCGCACACGCTATCAGGTCGGCGAAGGCATCACGGGCCGCGTCGTCCAATCGGGCAAGCCCGTCATTGTCCCGCAGGTCAGCCTCGAACCGCTCTTCCTGGACCGCCTCGGGGTGCGCCGTCGCACGCTCAAGCAGCAGGAGCTGACTTTCATCTCGGTCCCCATCCTCGTCAACCGCCGCGCGGTCGGCGCGCTCGGCGTTGACCTGCGTTACAAGCCCGACCGCAACTACGAGCGCTCGACCAAGTTTCTCTCCATCATCGCCACGATGATCGCGCAGGCGATTAAAGTGGGCCACCTGATAGAGGCCGACAAGCAGCGCCTCCTCGACGAGAACATACACCTCAAGCAGGAGCTGCGCGAGCGCTACGACTTCAGCCACATCATCGGAAACTCCGGCCCCTTGCGCCAGGTCTACGAGCAGGTGACACAGGTCGCGCGCACCAACACCACCGTACTCCTGCGCGGCGAGAGCGGCACGGGCAAGGAATTAATCGCCCACGCCATACACTACAACTCTTTGCGCGCGAGCAAGCCTTTCATCCGCGTGAGCTGCGCCGCCCTGCCGGAAACCTTAATCGAGTCGGAGTTGTTCGGCTACGAGAAGGGCGCGTTCACCGGCGCGCAGTCGCGCAAGAAGGGCCGCTTCGAATTGGCCGAGGGCGGCACGCTCTTCCTCGACGAGATAGGCGACCTGAGCATCCCGACGCAGATCAAGCTACTGCGCGTCCTGCAAGAGCGCGAGTTCGAGCGGCTCGGCGGGACCGAAACCATCAAGGTCAACGTCCGCTTGATTGCGGCGACCAACAAGGACATGGAGCGCGCCATCAGTCAGGGCGAGTTCCGCGAAGACCTCTACTACCGCCTCAACGTCTTCACCATCTTCATGCCCCCTTTGCGCGAGCGCAAATCTGACGTGCTGCTCCTGGCGGACCATTTTCTGGAAAAGTACGCGCGCGAGCACTCGAAGAGCATACGCCGCATCTCGACGCCCGCGATTGACATGCTGACGAGCTATCACTGGCCCGGCAACGTGCGCGAGCTTGAGAACATCATCGAGCGCGCGGTCCTGGTCTGCGAGACCAACGTCATACACGGCCACCACCTGCCGCCGACGCTGCAAACGGCCGAAGAGTCCGGCACGGTGATGCGGCTCTCTCTGGACGCAGCGGTCGAAGCCTACGAGCGCGACATCATACAGGACGCCTTGAAGACGACGCGCGGCAACCGCAAGCGCGCCGCCAAGCTGCTCGACACCACGGAACGCATCATCGGCTACAAGGTCAAGAAGTACGAGATTGACTGCGAGCGCTTCCGCACTTAAAAATTTTCAACTTCCCCCTTGACTCAACCCCTTTGCGCCTTTGCGCCTTTGCGTGAAAAACCCAAAACTACTCACGCTGGAGGCGCAAAGACGCTAAGAAGAACGCTTGAACTATTGTTCGGGCGTGTGGGAATCTACCGGCGTGAGGTGTCAAGCAGGTGTCTGAACAGAAACCGTTGTGGGGCGCGGAAGACCAGACGCAGAGGCTCGCCGAGTTAATCGGCGACGAGCCAGAGGTGAAGGAAGCGCCGCTCAGGCGCGACGTGCGCGTCCTCGGCCGCCTGCTCGGCGAAGTGTTAAAGGAGCAGGGCGGCCCCCCGCTCTTCGATGCGGTCGAAGAGCTGCGGCTGCTCGCCATCGAATACCGCGATGCCGCGCACGGCGAGTCGCACGAAAGTGAGGGCGCGCGGGCCGGCGAGTTGCTGGGGCGAGCCGCCGACCGCGTCTCTCGCCTGGGCCTCGCGGAAGCCTACCGGCTCTCCAAAGCCTTCGCCATCTACTTCGAGCTGACGAACCTGGCCGAGACCAACCACCGCAAGCGCCGACGCCGCGCCGCGCTGCTCTCGCCATCTCGCCCGCCGCAGCCCGGCTCCATCCGAGGAACCTTGCGCCGCATGCGCGACGCGGGGATGACGTTCGAGACGGCGCTCGAATTCCTGGGCCAAATCTCAGTCGTCCCGGTCTTCACGGCCCACCCGACGGAGGTCGCGCGCCGCACAGTCCTCTTCAAGCGCCGGCGCATCGCGGAAGATTTGGAGCGCCTGGACCGCTTGCCGCTCGCTGACGCGGAGGCGCGCGAGCGCGAGGCGTCAATCAGCGCGGAGATTTCTGCTCTCTGGCAGACGGACGAAGTTCGCCGCCGCCCGCCGATTGTGCGCGACGAGATTAAGATGGGGCTCGACTATTATTCAGGCTCGCTGATCGAAACTCTGCCGCGCCTCTACGAAGAGTTCGCGGACGCCTTCCGCCAGGTCTACGGACAGGAAGACCTCGCGGCCGACGAGCTGCCGACCTTTCTCCGCTTCGGCTCCTGGATCGGCGGCGACCGCGACGGCAACCCATACGTCACGCCCGGTTGCACGCGCGAAGCTTTAGCGATGGCGCGCGCCGTCATCCTTGATCATTACTTCGCCGTCTCAATCGAGCTGATGGACCGCCTCAGCCCTTCAGCGCGCCAGGCCGGAGTCTCGCCCGCGTTGCGCGCGGCGGTCGAGCGCTACAACGAGCGCATGCCCGAAGTCGCGCCCGCGAACAGGACGCGCGCCGAAGACGAAATCTACAGGCGTCACCTGGACTACGTGCTCGCGCGCCTGCGCCTGACGCGCGACGAGCCCGCGCACCAGAACGCTTACGCGGGCGCTCAGGATTTCGCCTCCGACCTGAAGCTGATGCGCGAAAGCCTCAACGCCAACGGCGGCGAACGCATCGCGCGCCGCCTGCTCGACCCGCTTCTCAGACAGGTCAACACCTTCGGATTTCATCTCTACGCGCTCGACATACGCCAGCACGCGCGCGTCCACAAGCGCGCCGTCGAGGAGTTGGCGGGCGGCGCAGGGGTCAACGAAAACCCGCAAGCGGTCTTGCTCGAATCGCCTTCGGACGCGACGCGCGAATTGCTGGACACCTTGCGCGCGGTGGCCGAGTTGAAGCGCGAGTTCCCGCCCGAGTCCATACGCAGCTATGTCATCAGCGGCGCGAGCCGCGCCGAAGACATCCTGTCGGTCGTCTGGCTGGCGCGGCTCTGCGGCGTGCGCGTTGAAGCTTCGTCCTCGGAAGGCGACCCAGGGCTGATGCCCGTGCCGCTCTTCGAGTCCATAGAGGACTTGCGAAACTGTGCCAGCGTATGCCATGAGTTGTGGGCATCGCCGGGTTACGCGTCGCTCCTGGACTCCTGGGGCCGCCGCCAGGAAGTGATGCTGGGTTATTCGGACTCGAACAAGGACGGCGGGATGCTGACGAGCGCGTGGGAGATTTACAAGGCGCACCGCGCGCTGCACGAGGCGGCGGCCGCGTGCGACGTGCGCCTGCAACTTTTTCACGGGCGCGGCGGCACAGTGGGCCGTGGCGGCGGCCCCACGCACAGCGCGATTGTGGCACAGCCTGTCGGCGCGTTCACCGGCTCGCTCAAGATCACCGAGCAGGGCGAAGTCTTGAACTGGAAGTACTCTGACACGGTCCTGGCCGAGCGCAACCTGGAATTGATGGTCGCGGCCTCGCTCGAAGCCCTGGCGCGGCCCGGCGCGGCGCGGCGCGACGAGAGCGAGTGGGAGGCCGCGATGGAGGAGATGTCTGAGAGCGCCTTCCGCTTCTACCGCGAGCGCGTCGCGGACGACCCCGATGTGCTGACCTACTTCGAGGAAGGGACGCCGGTTGAGGAGTTGGAGCACGCGCGCATAGGCTCGCGCCCTGCGCGCCGCAGCCAGGCGCGCGGCCTCGCGGATTTGCGCGCCATCCCTTGGGTCTTCGGCTGGATGCAGAGCAGGCACGTCCTGCCCGGCTGGTTCGGCGTCGGGCACGCGCTCCGCAGTTTCGTCAACCGGGATGAAGCAAGGGTGACGCTGCTGCGCACGATGGCCGAAGAATTTCTGTTCTTCTCGGACCTCATCGCGAACGTGGAGATAGGCATGGCGAAGGCGGACCTGACGATTGCGCGCCACTACGCGGCGCTCGTCACGGACGCTTCCTTGCGCGAGCGCGTCTTCGGGATGATCGTGGAAGAGTTCGAGTTGACGCGCCGGATGATTTTGCGCGTGACGGGCCGGAAGGAACTCCTGGCGACGAACCCTGTGCTTGCGCGCTCGATTCGCCTGCGCAACCCTTACGTTGACCCCATGAGCATGATTCAGGTCGCGCTTCTCAAGCGCAAGCGCGCGGGCGAAGAGAGCGAGGACTTGAACTACGCGCTCGCCGCGACCATCAACGGCATCGCTGCCGGCCTGCGCAACACGGGCTAGAAGAAAACATCTCACGCAAAGGCGCAAAGGCGCAAAGAAAAGCTTGATTCTTTTCTTTGCGCCTTTGCGCCTTTGCGTGAGATGTTTTCTTCTAGCCCGTGTTGCGCAGGCCGGCAGCGATGCCGTTGATGGTCGCGGCGAGC
>DATFCB010000494.1:0-5586 GCA_035253525.1 Pyrinomonadaceae bacterium
CAGCCCGTCAACCCCAGACCCTACCTGCCCGGTGCGGGAGAGGAAGAGCAGTAGTCAGTGGTCAGTTAAAGACAGAAGAGAAGAAGGCGACCGGGCTAATCACACTCGGCCGCCTTCTTCTTTTTGTTAACTGACCACTGACCACTGACTACTGACCACTTTTTCTGCTACTATTCCGCCAAGCCAAATTCGGTTTACACCACTAGCACAAAGGGAGACCATTATGCCCTCCAGACTCTCGCGCGCGGCGGCTTTCGCGCTCGCCGCGCTGATGCTCTTGACGCTCGTCCCCTTCCGCACCTCCGCAGACGAGGGCATGTTCCTGCCGGACGCAATCGCGCAGCTTCCGTTCGACAAGTTCGCCAGGCGGGGACTGAAGCTGAAGCCGACGGACCTCTACGACCCGAACGGCGTGAGCATCAAGGACGCGGTCGTCATCGTCGGCGGCGGCACGGGCGAGTTCGTCTCGCCCGAAGGATTGCTCCTGACGAATCACCACGTCGCCTTCGACGCGCTCGTCTCCGCCTCCACGCCCGCGAACGATTACGGCACGGTCGGCTTCACGGCGAAGACGCGCGAGGAAGAACTGCCCGCGCAAGGCTACACGGTGACGATCACGCAAGCGTTGAGCGACGTGACGAGCGAGGTCACGAGCGGCATCCCGGACACGGCGACGCCGGTGGAGCGTAACCGCGCGATTGCCACTAAGATTGAAGCCATCGAAACGACGGGCGCGAACGAGGCCGCCGGCGTCTCGATTCGTGTGATGCCGATGAATGAAGGCTTGTCTTACTACAAGTTCACTTATCTGACCCTGCGCGACGTGCGTATCGTCTACGCGCCGCCCAAGAGCATAGGCTTTTACGGCGGCGACCCCGACAACTTCGAGTGGCCGCGCCACTGCGGCGACTTCACTTTCATGCGCGCCTACACGGGGCCGGACGGCAAACCGGCCGAGTACTCCAAAGCGAACGTGCCCTACAAGCCGAAGAAGTTTCTCTCGCTCTCGATGGACGGCGTCAAGGAGGGCGACTTCCTGATGGTCATGGGCTACCCAGGCTCCACGCGCCGCTACCGCGAGAGCTACTCAGTCGCCTACAACCAGGACATCTTCATGCCCTTCCTCGTAGACCTCTACAACTACCGCATCGAGACGCTGCGCAACTTGGGCAAGAACGACCCGGCGCTGCGCATCAAATTGCAGAGCGACATTTTCGGGCTGAGCAACGACCTGAAGAACTACGAAGGCTCCGTCGTCGCCATGCGCCGCGCGGGCGTTGTCGAGAAGAAGCGCGCCGAGGAGGCCGCCTTCACGCAGTGGGTCAACAGTGACCCCGCGCGCAAGACCAAGTACGGCGAGGCGCTGCCCTCGCTCGACAAGGCTTACCAGGAGTTGACGGCGACGGCCATGCGCGACCAGTTGATTCAACAAATCTTCAGCGCGACTGACCTGCTCGGCATAGCCTTCTTCGCGCAGCGCGCGGCCGCCGACAAGGAGAAGCCCGAGGGCGAGCGCAACCCCGCCTTCGCCCCCGAACGCATCAAGGGGCTGCGCGCCCAACTCGCCGGAGCGCTCGCCAATCGCAACTCCACCTCCGAGCGTTTGTTCCTCTCTTACTTGTTGATGAGGGCCGCGGAGCTTCCCGCGGGGCAGAAGATTGATTTCGTGGAGAAACGTTTCGGCAACCTACAGGGCGAGGCACGCCGCCGCGCCGAGGAAGACTTCGCGCGCGCGGTGGCTGATAGCAAACGCTTCGCGACCACGGAAGGAGTCGCCGGCCTCTTCGATTTGACGAGCGCGCAGTTGCGGGAACTCAACGAGCCGCTTTTGGACTTCGCCGGTGAGTTGGGCGATGAGTTCCAGCGCATACAGGCGCGCACGCAGACCTTCAACGCGGCGGTCGGGCGCTGGCGGCCGCTGCTCGTACAGGGCATGGCAGAGATGAAAGGCTCCAAGCCTTACCCGGATGCCAACCGCACGCTGCGTTTCACCTATGGCGAAGTTAAAGGTTACGTGCCGCGCGACGCGGCCGTGTATCTTCCCTTCACGAGTCTGTCCGGCGTCGTCGAGAAGGACACAGGGCGCGAGCCGTTCGATGCGCCCGAGCGTCTCAAGCAGCTTTACCGCTCGAAAGATTTTGGCCCATACGCGATGCCTGACGGCAAGGACGTGCCCGTTGATTTCCTCTCGACCAACGACATCATCGGCGGCAACTCGGGCAGCCCTGTCCTGAACGGGCGCGGCGAGCAGGTCGGCATCGTCTTCGACGGCAACTACGAAGGACTCGGCAACGACTTCTTCTACAACGACGAGAAAGGCCGGACCATCTCCGTTGACATACGCTACGTGCTCTTCGTGACGGACAAGTTCGGCGGCGCGGGCTACCTCCTCAAGGAACTCGACATCAAGGGGCAGCGCGCCTCACGCGCGGCCGAGTAGTGTCCTGATTGACTGGCTCTCCATGCCCCCTCTGTGTCCTTCGTGATGAATCTGAAGAGAGATTCACCACGGAGGACACAGAGGGGGCAAAGAGAAAATACTGGAATCTGGACATTAGCGGCGCGCGAAAATTCTTGACACTGATGGCGGAAGCGGCATAGATTGTGCCCGTTTTCAAACGGGAGAAAGGCCGCTCACCTCGCTTTCAGGCTTCTCTCACGCAACTGACATCTCGCTCGTCGGGTCCGGGCACGAGTCTCACTTTAACGCTCTATAGCACACGCGCCCGTCCTAAGGTTTCAACGATCTCAACACAGGAAATGGGAGTCGTCCGGTCGCCTTTCTCCCATCCGAGGTGACGGAAGCAGCAGGAGTCCTCAATCACTCGCGTTCTCCGCCAGCGCCGTTTGCCATCATTCCGATTCCCGATGAGCGCCTCGCGCTCGTCTCTTCAATCAGGAGGCACACATGTCTAAAGATTCGCGACGTTCCCCGCTGGCGGGATTGCTCGTCCTCGCCCTGCTCGTCAATCTGTTTCTGCCGGCCGCAGCCGCGACAGCGCGCCCTCACGTCCGGGGCCGGGCCAAAGCCGAGGGGCAGGAGAAAAAAGGAGAGGACAAAAAGCAGAAGAAGGAAGAAAAGGCCAAGGAGGAGAAGCCCAAGCTCTCGAAGGAAGAGCGCGAGTACCAGAAAATCAAGAAGTTCAGCCAGGAGCGCTATAACACCAACGCCGATTTCCGCGAAGAAGTGGACGAGGCTTATGCGCAGAAGCAGCGCGAGCACAGCGAGTACGCTTTCGATATCAATACGCGCGATTTGTCGGACGAGCAGGTGACACGCACCGGCGACAAGCTCAAGATTGTAGACACGCTTTATGACAACCCGCTGGCGCAGGATTACGTCAACCGCGTCGGGCAGTCGTTAGTCCCCGCCAACTCGACGCGGCTCTACGCCTTCAAGATTACGTTGAATCCCGTGCCGGAAGCGCGCTCGCTTTCGACCGGCACGATCTACGTTTCCTCCGGCCTGCTCTCGCTGATAGATAACGAAGCGCAGTTGGCTTACATCCTCGGCCACGAAATCGCCCACGTCGAGCGAGAGCACTGGAAAGAGGACGTGCTGGTCGCGCACGGCGTTGACGACTACAACGAGAAACAGCAGAAGAAGCGCGCCATGATCGGCGCTCTCATCAGTGTCGCCGCGACCGCCGTCGGCGTCGGCGGCGGGAGTACGGGAGCTTTCGTCGGGATGGCGGCCCTGACCGTGGCCCCGTCCGTGCTCAAGCTGGTCGTGCGCGACGCGGTCGCGTCGTGGGACCGCTTGCAAGAGGACGAAGCCGATCAGGCCGGCCTCAAGTACATGCTCGACCGCAGCTACGACCCACAGGAAGTCCCCAAGTTTTACGCCAACATGCGGCGCACCACGCAACGCGATCAGCGCTCCCGCCTCGGTTTCATGGCCGATTCCAAGCGCCTGGAAGAGCGTGTTGAAATGGTCAACCTGGCGATCAACGGCTTTCGCGGCTCGATGCCGGCCAACCTCTACTTCGGGGCCGTCAACCTGGCGTCGCGGCGACTGGGAAGCGCCGCCGCGTCTCAACCGTCGGACGATAAGGCACCCGACCAGGGCAAACAGCTCGACCCGACGCGCGATGCCGCCGGGCGCGCGGCGGCTGCCGAACGGGCGATTGGCGGCGAGCTTTCCGCAGACATACAGGCCAAGCTCGACGCCGGAGAGTTGATCGGCAACACGGGCGAGTTTCAAGCCGTGATGGCGAGTCTCAAGCGCGACAACGGCGTGCGGGCTTACTATTACGACATGTTCCAGATGTCGCGCGACAATCTGGAAGAGTCGCTCAGAATCCGCTCCAACGACCCGTACGCACATTACTACTACGGCAAGGTGCTGAAGCTGACGGCGCGCACCACGTCGGAAAAAACGCGCGCCCTCAACGAGTTTGTGATTGCCATCGGAATGGACAAGCGCCGCGTCCTGCCCGAGTCGCATCTCTATCGCGCGCTTTCGATGATTGAGACGAAGGACTCCGGGCAGATGCAGGACATCGTTAACAGCCTGAAGGAGTATGTCAGCCTTTACCAGCGCGAACACTCCGGCACGCTGCCGCCGAACATGGATGTCATTTACGACTACATGCAGGAGGCTGGGGAGTTGACCTGGACGGCCACCCCGGCGATTAACGTCTCAACCAAGAACATAGAGCCTATCGGCGTGTCGAGCGTCGCGGCCCCGCGCCCGGCGGTCACAGCGCCGGCCGCCACCACAAGCAATCCGGCGGCTAATCCAGCGCCGGCTGAAACCAGGAAAACAGGTCGCGGCGGGCGTCGCCCGTAGCTCGTCGCGCCCGTGAGCAACGCCGGGCGCGCTGGCGACTCCTGAACACGCTCGCTTGAGCGTCCGCGCTCATGTTGGGCCAGGAATCGCCAGCGCGCCCGCGCCAACGTCAACTTTCAAATTCATCGCTGATCACCCATGCGCAGCTTTCGCCTCTTTATTTTGCTCACCGTGGCGGCGTTGATTCTCGCAGCGCCCGCGCCCGCACCGCACACTTCGGCCTCCGCGACGCTGCCTGACGAAGCGCCGCAACGCGCGCCCTTCTCGCTGGAGCTGCCTGAGCTGGGCGGCGAGCCGATTACGGCGGCTCAGGCCAGGATTCCATCGGCCAACCTGCGTACGCTGCGGTTCAAAGTAAAGCAGCCATACGCCAAGGAGATTGACCCCGGCAAAATCTACACGCACATCAACGGCGAGGCCGCCGGCACGATTCAAGAGGTCAGGACGGCGCGCGACGGGCGCATCGTTATCTGCGACCTTGAAAGCAAGCCTCGCTTTCGCCTGCATCCCGGCAAGAACGTGATCGAGATTAGCGCGATTGATCACAGCAACAACTCTTACTACGCTTCCTACGTCCTGCTCACCGGCGGCGCGACGGCCCCTGACTCGGCGGACGCCGCTGGCGCGACGCTCGAATCCATCCCCACCGAGCAGGGCACCGACCGTCAGCCCCCGGACATCAGCATGACAACGCCGAACGGCCCCGTCCGTTTGCTGAAAGCGACGGACGTAGTGAGGGTGCGTGGGACGGCGACGGACGACGCGAGCGCAATTGCCTCCGTCAAGATTAATGG
>DATFCB010000495.1:0-2952 GCA_035253525.1 Pyrinomonadaceae bacterium
GTCTGTTTTTATCTCATATCCGGATTGACTGCCGCCGGGTGGCCGACGATGGAGAGCATGGGCAAATCCGACATGCTGTCCGTGTAGGCGTAAGAGTCGCTGAGGCTGATGCCTTCGCGTTCTGCGAAGACGCGAATCCATGAAGCCTTCGTCGCGGCGGCAAGCACCGGCGGCAGAAGTCTTCCCGTCGCAATGCCGTTGACGAACTCTAAGTGGTTCGCTACATAATCTTTGATTCCGAAATGTTTCATCAAAGGCTTGACGGAAATATCCAGCGCGCCTGTGACGACGACTTGCCTGAGACCGAGGCTGCGCGATTTTTCGATCAGCTCGAACGCCCCCGGATAGACCGCGGGCTTCAACACGTCCTCGAACAACTCTTCGGCGAAGAAGCGCAGGCGGTCTTCCGACTCCCCCTTGTAGCGTTTGAAGAAGAGGTCGTTGAAAACTTTTCTGCTGTACTGGTCGGTGACGGCGAAGATGGGGATGCTGAGAAGCGTCGAAGCGCTCTTCTTGAAGGTTCGGAACAGTCCCTGCTGGTTCTTCGCGTAGAAGCCGAGCGTGTGGACAAGATTAGTGCTGACTAAAGTTCCTTCTAGGTCGTAGAATGCAGCCGCTGCCACATTGCCCTCCAGAAAGGCGCGTGCGCTTACGTTTGAACAGGCCCGCGCCGGGATTCGTCCGGGAATATGGTAAAGAGGCAGAAATCTTACCCTAATTCCGCGATTTGGGTAAGCGACCAGAAGAAAGAAATCGAAGCCGCGCCGAGAAGAAGCGGTTTTCTTCAACAAAAAGCGTTGAGAAATAAAGCTAGATTCGTGAGGCTCTTGATTGCCGCCCTGCTCGTTGCGGGACTCTTCGGCTCCGCACACCTCTTTTCGGCCTGCTCGTCGCGACCGCCCGTGCAGGAGACATTGGCACAGGACAAGGCGGCGGCCGCTGAATTATTGGCACAGGCCGAGAAGCTCTACGAGCAGCGCGCGGAGCTACAGCGGGCGCGCGAGGGCGTCATCCTTTTGCGGCGCGCAACGGCTTCCGATACGAGTAGCTACGACGCCGCGTGGCGGCTGGCCCGTTTAGACTATTACCTGGGCGCGCACACGAGCGACAAGAATGAGGGCGAGCGCGCTTACGAGGAGGGCGTCGAGGCGGGACAGCGGGCGGTCAGGCTGGAGGAGGGAAAGCCCGAGGGCCATTTCTGGCTCGGGGCGAATTTGGGCGGGCGGGCGCGGACGAGCACGCTGCACGGGCTCGCGGCCGTTGACGAAATCCGCCGCGAGATGGAACGTGTGATTCAACTGGACGAAGGCTTCGAGGGCGGGAGCGCATACATGGCGCTCGGCCAGGTTGACCTGGAAGCGCCCAGGCTGGTCGGCGGCGACCCCAAGCGCGCGGTCGAGACGCTGGAAAAGAATCTGCGCTTCGGCGAAAAGAACGCGCTCTACCGCCTGCGCCTGGCACAGGCTTACCTGGCCGTCAACCGCCAAGAGGACGCGCGCCGCGAACTCGACGGCCTTCTCAAGATGACGCCCAACCCCGCTTACCTGCCCGAATACGAAGACGCCGCCAGGGAAGCGCGCAAGCTGCTGGACGAGATGAAGTGACGCCTGGGAAATATTTTTGGCCCACGCAATTCCTACGCGGCCCGTCCGTTCTTTTCGTGCCTTCTTTGAAAGGAGAGGCTGACCGAAAAATGAGACCTTTGATTCTTTTTCTGATTCTCGCGCTGGCCCCGGCCGGAATCTCGGCCGGCACGCCCCCGAACGCTCCGGCGAAAATCCCTGCGGTTGAGCTCTGCGAGCTGACGCATAACCCGAAGCTGTACGACGGAAAGATCGTGCGCCTGCGCGTCGCCTACTTCTTCGACACGACGGCCACGGACGACCCCTTCTATTTCTTCTACCACTCGGCCTGCGAGGGTCGTGAGAGACGCATCGCACCGGAGTTTGAGACGATGGAGAAGGGAGCACGCGAGCGCGCTTTCAAGCTGATAGAGAAGCACACGCGCAAGAACAGCGCCGGTACGGCCGGGCGGGTCGAGATGACTGTCGTCGGCCGCTTCAATAGCTCCAAGGGCGGCTACGGCCACCTCGGCCAGCACCCGTTCGGCTTCGACGTGACGAGCGTCGAGCGCGTCCGCCCGATAGACCCGGACGCCGTTTGGCCCGACTAGCATTAGCGAGTTTTAATGCAAAATTATATCGGTTAGCAATTGAGTGTAGGTTAAAGAAAAACATCTCACGCCAAGACGCAAAGGCGCAAAGAAAAGCGCGCAAAGCGAAGAAGCCTTCAACCTCTTGGCGGTCTTCTTGGCGGCTTGGCGGCTTGGCGTGAGACTTTCTCTGGCTCACACTCAATTGCAAGTGGCTATAAAACTTGGAAATGAAAAATCGAGGCGGAGAACCACTCTTAATTTGAATGTGGTCCTCCGCTTTCCTTTTGCATTTTTACAGTTCCAGTTCCAGATAATGAAAGGGAATGTGTTCCACGTCGCGGCCGGCGTCCGAGAGGGCGTCGAGCATGCGTTGGGCTCCGGCGTAGTTGAGCGAGTGGATGACGATGGTGGCGTCGCGCTGGCGGTCGGGGTGCGCGGCGAGCCAGGCGGCGACGGCGTAGCCCGTGCGCTCGTCGTCCGGCTCGTCCGAGAAGTAATGCTCTTCGAGCAGGTCGTGGTCGAGCAGGATGGTCGCGTACTCGCGCTCTTTCATCCACCGGACGGCCTGGCCCGCGTCGCACGTCACGTCCAAAACGTGAGGCGCGAACTTTCGCCGGAACCAGGCGCAGCGCACCTCGTCGTCTTCGACCAGCAGCACGCGCCGCAGAGGATTCATGCCCATTGTGATTTGTGAGTCCCGTCGGGGACGGGGTGAAAATAGCCCAGCACTGAAGTGCTGGGGAGTCTGTCGAGAGAATCTGAGAGTCCCGTAGGGACGACTGACAATCAGCCATTCA
>DATFCB010000496.1:0-3309 GCA_035253525.1 Pyrinomonadaceae bacterium
GCTTGAGCCTGAAGGCCCGGACTCATTCGTCGCCTGGGGTTTCTTTAATGCGATCTTCGAGCAGAAAGAGTACGGCGAGTCTTACGTGCTGGAGAAGCTGGCGCGCGAGATGCTGGCGAAAGACGAGGATTTGCGGCGCGAGTTTGAGCAGAAGTTGAAAAGCGACCCGCAGTTCGCAGCGAGCGCGAGCGCGCGTCTCAATTTCTTCTATGAGCGCTCGCCCTACTGGGACCGGGAGATGAACCTTTACCCGGTCGGGCGCGTAGTCGCTCCGCTCAACTTACAACTCGCGGATTTCAGGTAAAAAAAGAGAAGGGGGCGCAGAGGGTGTTTAAAACCCACGCGCCCGCTTCCCAATTAAGTTGTTGCCCTGTGGGCTAGACCGTGCGACGGCCAGTCAGCAGGTTGATGACCAGAACAACCAGAGCCACCACGAGCAGCAGGTGAATCAAACCGCCGCCGATACCGCCAATCGCACCGATTAACCATAAGACCAGAAGCACTACCAAGATTGTCCACAACATAACGCCTTCTCCTTTGTTTGAACCCTAAAACCGTTTCGCTTGACCCCCGAATCTACCGCAAGCGCCTGACTGTGATACTGCTACGAGGCAGTCAGACTAGACCGTGCGACGGCCCGTGAGTAGATTGATAACGAAGATGATAAGTGCAACCACGAGCAGCAGGTGAATCAAGCCACCGCCGATTCCGCCGATAGCACCAATCAACCATAAAACCAGAAGCACCACCAGAATCGTCCACAACATTGTCGCCTTCTCCTTTGTTTGAGCGTCGCTAATCTTTAATCTCTTTTTGGTTCTATCGAACCCACCCGCCGCCGAGTAAGAGCAACGGCCGTGCCACCTGCCGTTTTGAGCGGTCTGACGGCGAGTTAAATTCACAAATATAAGGGCTTTGAGTCTTGAGCGCGGGCCGAAACCCTTTCGCCTGCCCGCCCTGTGACCGCTGTTTTGTATCGAAATACAGCACACTCAACGAAGACCCTGTGTTCGGATTAAAGACGGGAGGATTTTGTCTGTGAAATGGGCCACATTAACGGCAACCGAAGCCGTACTCCGTTCATCGGAGCTTGCGTGCAGGCGAGCGCTCTTTTTTAGTTCTCGACCTGCATTTCCATTATTCGGGTGAAGTATTTAACTAAGGCTGGACTAAAACGGGCGGGGGCTGGTAAAGTACAGATGCCGTTCGCGACGTGCCCCGGCGCGAACGAGCCCCCAAAGAGTTTCTCCGCACTTTCCGCGAGAGTTGCTCCTTCCGTTGACAGGACAATTTTTTAACCCCGATTCTTTCTCATTTACGTTTTTCTGAAAGAGCGTTTACGTTCGGGCCTTCCCCTACATTCTGGCCCAGGCGCAGACGCTCAGGAGGAGTGTTATGCCGTCCCCGTTGCCCCGTTTAATCCCCCGTTCTCAGAAATCCACCATCGTCATCGCATCCGGCCTACTCCTGCTGCTTCTGGCGGCGGGCGTCTTCGTCTTTTACCAGCGGAGCCAGCCGGTCGTGCGCGAAATCAATTCGACGGAATTGCGCGCTCTCGGCGAGTCGGGCGCGGCCGCCTCACTCAAAGTTGACGACGAGACTCTAATCGTCACGGGCCGCGACGGAGTGGTCTCGCAGGCCATCGTGACCAACACCGCGACGCAGAACGAAATTATCAGCGTCTTCGTCAAAAATGATTTGCCTGTCAACTTTCGCTCGCTCAAGCCGAGCGGGTTCTCGACGGCGATGACCTACATGATTCCGTTTTTCGTCGCGGCCGTCCTGGGCTTTGTCGTCTGGCGCGTCTACGCGCACATGGGCGGGCGCGGCGGCGACTTCAATTTGGCCGACGCGGGCGGCAAGCAGAACGTCAACTTCTCTTCGGTCGCGGGCGTTGACGAGGCGAAGCAGGAGCTTTCCGAGACGATTGAGTTTTTGCGCGACCCGCAAAAGTTCGGCCGGCTCGGCGGGCGCGCGCCGCGCGGCATACTCCTCTCCGGCCCTCCGGGAACGGGCAAGACTCTGCTCGCTCGCGCCGCAGCCAACGAGGCGGGCGCTCCTTTTCTCTCCGTGTCGGGCTCCAGCTTCCAGGAGAAATTCGCCGGGATGGGCGCGGCCCGCGTGCGCCGTCTCTTCAACGAGGCGCGCAAGCTCTCGCCCTGCGTCATCTTCATTGACGAGATTGACGCTCTGGGCCGCCAGCGTGGGCGTAGTAACGACTCAGCTTCCGCCGACCAGGACCAGACACTCAATCAACTGCTCGTCGAGATGGACGGCTTCGACCAGTTGGCCGGGGTCGTCGTCGTCGCGTCAACGAACCGCCCGGATATCCTGGACAGCGCCTTGACCCGTCCCGGCCGCTTCGACCGCGAGATCGCCGTCAACCTGGCGGACGCCCGAGGCCGCGAAGAGATTTTGAAAGTCCACGCTCAAGGGTTGAAGCTCGAAGAAGGATTAGACCTGCGCTGGATCGCGCGCGGCACGCCCGGCTTCTCCGGCGCGGATTTGGCGAACCTCTTGAACGAGGCTGCCATTGCCGCCACCCGCGACAACTCGGAAGCCATCGGCCGCCCGCACGTCGAGTACGCGCGCGACAAGATACTGATGGGAGCCGAGCGCCAGGGCTTCATGATGGACGAGGAGGAGCGCTACGCGACGGCCGTGCACGAGGCCGGCCACGTCGCCGTCGGTCTCGGCGTCAAAGACGCCGACCCGATTCACAAAGTCTCCATCCTCCCGCGCGGCCGAGCGCTCGGCGTCACGCAGTCGCTGCCCGAGCGCGACCGTTTGATGAAGAAGCGCGGATACCTCGAAGACCAGATCGCCATGCTTTTGGGCGGCCGCGCCGCAGAGCAACTGCTGCTCGACACGATGACGGCAGGGGCATCGAACGACATCGAGCGCGCCGTTGAAATTGCCAGAAAAATGGTCGCGGAGTTCGGCATGAGCCCGCTCGGGCCGATTCACCTGGGCAAGCCCGAAGACCCGCACAGCCAGGCGCTTCTGGACCGAGTTGAACACGCCACCTCCGACATCATCAACGCGCAGATGAAGCGCGCCTGCGAGATCGTGGACCGCGAGCGCGACTCAATCGCCCGCCTCGTCGTGGGCCTGATGGACCGCGACACGCTCGACGCCGACGAAATCCACGAGTGCTTCGGCATCAAGACGGCCGCACAAGCAGCGTAAATAGTCAGTGGGCAGTAGATAAGGTTTAAGCCCCGTAGGGGCTGTTGATAATAGCCCAGCACTTCAGTGCTGGGGAACAAGTCGAAAATTAGTTGAGTCCCGTAGGGACGGCTGAATATG
>DATFCB010000497.1:0-9422 GCA_035253525.1 Pyrinomonadaceae bacterium
CTTGTTTGAAATTCGCGTCGTGCGGATAACGTGCGGCGAGCGATTCGGCGAGGCTGACGGCTTCGTTCATTTTCGCCTCGGCTTCCGGCTGGCGGCTTTCCCACGAAAGCGAGAATCCAAGATACGCCAGACACTTGGCGAGAATCCTTTGGGGTTCCGCGTCGTCCGCGCCTCCACGGCGCAGCGCTTCAATTTCGCTCGCCGACTGCTCAAGCAGCGGAATGGCTTCGGCGAATCGGTTGATGTCAACGTAACTGATTGCGACTTCGACTCGCGTTTCGAGCTGCGCCGTCCGTAACGCGGGTGCGTCCGGGTTTTCGGCGATTAAGTTTTCGTAAATCTGGACGGCTTCTTTCCCGTCGCGGATTCCGCCTTCGATGTCGTTCTGGGCCATCCGCCTGACGCCGAGCAGCCGCAAGTTATCCGCTAACAATCGCCTGTTTTCCGTAGCTTTAGGATTTGTTCTCAACAACTGCCGCCGAATCGTTTGGGCTTTTTCGAGACTCGCAATCGCGCCGCGAAAATCGCTCAAGCTCGGCTTGTTCGAGTCGCCTTGCAAGACGCCAACTTTTTCATATGCCGCGGCGAGTTCCATTTGCAAAGTTGTATCGTCGGCGGATTCGACGGCGAGACTGTCCAGATATTTCAACGACTGTGCGACGAGCGATTGTCTGGCTGCGGTCGAGCCTTCGAGCCGCTCGATGTTTGGCGCGATGTCATTCAAAAGCGCATTCGACAAACCACGCACATCGGCGAATCTTTTCTCTGCCCGCGCCTGATTCGCTTCGGCCCGCCGCGCCTGCCAGACGGTTGCGATAATGCCGCCCACAAGCGACAACAGCACAAACGCCGCCGCGATGACGCCGACCTTATTGCGTCTGATGAATTTTCCCGCGCGGTAGGTGACGGAATCCTTCTGCGCGCGGACGGGCAAACCGTCGAGGTAGTTCTGCACGTCCTCGGCGAACTGAGCGACCGAACTGTAACGGCGCGCGGGCTCCTCGCGCCGCGCCATCGCGATGATGTTCTTCAGCTCGGCCCCGATTGCTTTCCGCGCCCCGGCTTTCGCTTTCCCGCCACCCGCCTCCTGATTCGTCGGAAGATTCGTGGCGACGGTTTTCTCGGCGGCGCTCTCGGACGGCGTTGCGACTCCCGACCGCCGCGCGTCCTCCGTGTGCCTGAGGCCGCCGAGCATGTCTGCGAGCAGCACGCCCAGAGAGTACACGTCCGAGGCGGTCGTGATCTGCTCACCGCGTATTTGCTCGGGCGAGGCGTAGTCGGGCGTGAAGGCGCGCCAGTTTGTCTCCGTGCGGTCGTCCGCGTGCTCCGCGTCGAGCAGCTTGGCGATGCCGAAATCTAAGAGCTTCGGCACGCCGTCGCGCGTGACCAGCACGTTCGAGGGCTTGATGTCGCGGTGGACGATGAGGTTCTGGTGCGCGTACGAGACGCCGCGGCAGACGGCGAGAAAGAGTCTCAGGCGCTCGCGGGTCGAAAGCTTGCGCTCGTCGCAGTAGTCGTCAACCCGCACACCCTCCACGTATTCCATCAAGAGGTACGGCTCGCCCTCGTTGCTCACGCCACCGTCCAGGAGGCGCGCGATGTTCGGGTGATTGAGCGAGGCGAGGATTTGCCGCTCGCGGCGGAAGCGGCGCACGAGTTCGGAGTCTGCGAAGGTGCGCCCGACGACCTTGAGCGCGACCTCCTGCTTGAATTCGCCGTCCGCGCGCTCGGCGAGGAAGACCGCGCCCATCCCGCCACGCCCTATTTCGCGGACCACCCTGTAGCGCCCAAACTCTTTGCCCGCGTACGAGGCGGCGGCGGCGACGAAGATGGAGGCTGCGCCGTAATCGCCCCGTTCGAGCAGGGGGCGGCTTTCGTCGTGGGCCGCGAGCAGCGACTCGACTTCGGCGCGCAACGCCGCATCATCTCCGCTCGCCTCGCGCAAAACTGCCGCGCGCCGCGAGGTCGGCTGCTCAAGCACGAGCGCGAACACGTCTTTGATCTGCTGCCAACGGGTAACGTCCATTGTGAGTTTATTCAAACCTCCGACCAGTAAGGCGGAAAGCGGGACGGAAAGAGCCCGCGGGGAGGAGAAGTTTCAGGAACTCTTTTAGTGCCTGGCGAGTTCGCGCTGGAACCAGGCTTTGGCGAAAGTCCACTCGCGCTTGACGGTCGTCTCCGAGACGTTGAGGACGTGCGCCGTCTCTTCTATCGAGAGGCCGCCGAAGAAGCGCAGCTCGACAATGCGCGCCTGCCGCGCGTCCACCCTTTCCAGACTCATCAGTGCTTCGTCCAGCGCCAGCAGGTCAACTTCCCTGGCGGCCGAGAAGCTGACGGCTTCGTCGAACGCGATTTTCTGACCGAAGTCGCGCTTCTGGGCGTGCTTCGAGCGCGCGTGGTCAACGAGTATGCGCCGCATGACCTGCGCGGCGACGGCGAAGAACTGCGCGCGGTTCTGCCAGGAGACGTTGTGCCAATCAACCAGGCGCAGGTAAGCCTCGTGTACGAGCGCGGTGGCTTGCAGCGTCTGCGCGTTGCGCTCGTTTTGCAGATAGGCGGCGGCGAGCCGCCGTAAATCGTCGTAGACGAGTTCGAGCAGCTTGCCGGGCGCATCCCTATCGCCCGCGCCCACGGCGTTCAAGAGAACTGTCACCTGATCTGACATAGTCAGTCACACCTCACGCGCGGGCGGATTATAGAGGAAAAGCTTGTAATCAAAAATAATTTTCCCGGCGGTGGGCCATTTCCGCGTGGGTTTCCGCCCTATTGGTCGAAAGGGAGGTCCAATAAGACCATGCAACTCACGGAAACATACAAACGCAACGCCTTGCTCGCGGCCCTGATAACCGCGTCGCTCCTTCTGGCCCTGTCAATCGGCACTGTAGCGACCCGCGCCCAGTCGGGCTTCGAGGGAGACTACGACCTCAGCTTCGGCACGAACGGCTACACGGTTGATCCCGAGAACGTTGACCCGGCGGCCAACGACGAATTTCAAACCCTTTTTTACACGGGCGAACTGCTGCCGGACGGCTCAATCATCGCCGGAGGAAGGTACGTCAACACGACACCCAGCGGAGATTTCTATTTGAGGAAATTTACAGCGTCGGGCGCGGTCGTCACCTCTTTCGGCTCGAACGGGTTTGTCCGCACCAATTTTCACAGCAGATTCGACGGCGTCCCCGGCAACGACACGCCGTATGTTTTAAAAGTGCAGCCGGACGGCAAAATCGTCTTCGCCGGACAATGCACCACGCTTGAGCCCGGCCCGTTCCCGGCCAGGGCGTTCGGAGTGGACGCCTGCGTCATGCGCTATAACGCCAACGGCACGCTCGACCAGACCTTCGGCGGCGCGATGATTTCCTACACCGCCGACACCAACGACACTCATTCCACGCAGCTAGACCCCGGCAAAGTAATATTCCAGACGGGGACCATCGCCGGCGGAAGGTCGTACGGCACGAGCGGCATCTTTCACGACATGGCGGTTCAGCCCGACGGCAAAATCGTCCTCGTCGGCGAGACGCGCAACTTCTACAGTAACGGCGACGGCGTCGGCGCAATCGTCGTGCGCCTGAACCCGAACGGCTCGCTCGATTCGACGTTCGGCTCGGGCGGCATCGCCCGCTGGACCGCGCCGGAAGGCCCCGTCACCAGTTGCTACCCGGCGAGACGTTTCTACGGCATGCGCCTGCAACCTGATGGGCGCATCGTCGCCGTCGGGCACGGCGAGATAACCAGGGCGGGCGATTGTTTCACCGGGACGCGTTTCGTCGTGACGCGCTGGACGGCCGCAGGCGCGCTTGAAACCGTGCGCTACATAGACAGCCTCGCCAACGTTGATGTCTCCTTCACGGAACGCGCCGTCTCCGCCCACTACACCCCGGACGGGAGCAAGCTCGTCGTTTCCGGCTCCGCCCGCAACCGGAGCGGGACTCCGGCGGGCCGCCAGAAGGCGACGATGGTGCGCTTGAACGCCGGCACCCTGGCGCTCGACACGACTTTCGGGAGCGGCGGCATCGCCCAGTACGACAGGGCGGGCGACAATTACGCAGGCTCGACCGTTTACGTCAGGGCGATTCAGCCGGACGGCAAAATCCTCGGCACGGACAATACTCTCACCGCCGCCGGTAACGACAACGTCGTGCGCTTTAACCCGAACGGCTCAAGCGACCAGTCCTTCGGCAACCTGGGCATTGACGGCAACCCCGGAACCGGCAAGCTGAGAGTTAACGTGACGCACTTCAACAACGCTTCCAACCCGCTCGAACTGGGCCAAATCCTCGTCCGCCCGAACGGCAGAATTAATCTGGTCGGCTACAGCGCGGCACACGGCGGCCTCGGCATCCTGCGCGCCGTCGTCTCGCAGCAGAACACGGAGCTTCCGACTTATACGCTTGCGGGCCGCGTCCTCAACGCCAGCGGCGTCGGCGTCGCGGGCGTCACCGTCAATCTCTCCGGCACACAGTCGGGCAGTAAAGTGACGGACGCCTCCGGCAATTACTCTTTCTCTGACCTCCCGATGGGTGGCAACTTCACCGTCGCGCCTTCTAAGACAGGTCTCTCTTTCGCCCCCGCCAGCAAGAGTTTTACTAACTTGTCGGCGGACCAGTTGAGCGTCAACTTCGCGGTCCCTTCGCTCTCCGTCAACAACATCACGGTGACCGAAGGCAACACGGGCGAGACGACCGCGACCTTCACCGTCAAGCTGACACCGGCAGCGACTGTGCCCGTCACGGTCAAGCATGCGACGGCCAACTCGACTGCGCTCGCACCCGGAGACTACACCGCGCTCGCTCTCACGCCTCTCACCTTCGACCCCGGCCAGACCAGCAAGACGGTCGCTGTCAAAATCAAGGGCGACACGCTCGACGAGGCGAACGAGACTTTCCGCCTGCTCCTGAGCGCGCCGACCAACGCCGTGATCTCTGACAATGAGGGCATCTGCGCTATCACCGACAACGACCTCCCGCCCACGTTGAAGGTCAACAGCCTGACGGTGACCGAAGGCAACGCCGCCACGACCGCCACCTTCACCATCACACTCTCGGCTCAGAGCGCGCAGACCGTGACGGTCAAGTACCAGACCGTGAACGGCACGGCCACGGCCCCTGCGGACTACACCGCGAAGGCGCTCACGACGCTGACCTTCTCGCCATTCCAGACCACGAAGACCGTCCCCGTGACAATCGTCGGCGACACGCGCGACGAGGCCGTAGAGACCTTCAAACTCCAACTCACCGCCCCGACCAACGCGACGATAGCGGCGGGCACGGGCACCTGCACCATCACGGACAACGACCCGCCGCCCTCCATCACCATCAACAACGTGGCGGTGGCCGAGCCGGACACGGGCACACGCGCCCTCGTCTTCACCGTCAAACTCTCGGCCGCGAGCAATCAGACCGTCACCGTCAAATACGCGACCGCCAACGGCACGACCAACCCGGCCGTCGCGGGCACGGACTACACGGCAGTCGCTTTAACGACCCTGACTTTCCTGCCCGGCCAGACCAGCAAGACCGTGACGGTGCAGGCGCGGGGCGACCTCATCAAGGAAGCTAACGAGACCTTCTTCGTTAACCTGAGCGCGCCGACAAACGCCGCCATCGCGGATGCGCAGGGGCTCGGCACTATTCTCAACGACGACTGATGAGGCGCGAGCGTTCGCTCGCTTCCTTTGAACAAACAGGGCGGCAGCCATCTTCACCAAATGGCTGCCGCCCTGCTTTTCACCACTGCTCGCGCCGTCGCGCGGTCGGCTCGTTATCAGAATACTTTCAGCGAGTAAGATTCGCCGGCTTTAGGGAAGACGACATCGTAGAGCTTTCCGTCGCCGCCTTTGATGCTCCGTATCTCCATCGAGAACGACCAAGCGCCGCGACCGAAGCGCCGCTTACTCAATTGAAGCTCTCTCGCTTTCGCGTTTTTGAACCGATACCGCGGCTTCTCGCCTGACCTGTCCATCCCGTTAATCCAAACCGGATTGGCCGTCCACCCAACGGCATTCCACCATAGCTCGCTTTCCGCATTCTGCGGCGCAAGCTCCGGCTTGTCAGCAGGCCATTCACCCAACTGCGCCGAAACGTGTAGATTGAGAGGCGCGGGCAGGGCGGCGGTCTTGAGCTTCACGTCAACCGTCCCGAAGCTTCCCTCCGGGTAGCTGTAACACATCCACACGTAATGCTTATCCTGGTACACGTGCAACTCGACATCCTTTGAGACGGCCACCCGCTTAGCCCGCAGCCGAGCATATTCCTCGCAACTCCCATCCACCAACGGCGGCTCCTCACCAAACGAACGCTGCGCCATCGCGCATACGGAAACGAACGCCAGGGCAACGAGCCAAACGACACGAAAGTAAGCTTTCACCTCTCTTCTCCTTGCAGCATTGAGCTTTGAAAAACTGCTATGGCACATGATAAGCGCACTCTCGGCCTATTATGTAACTGGAAACCCCACGACGCCCCAATTTTGGTCGCTTTGACTTTTTGGGGATGTGTAATACATTGCTGTTATGGTCGTTTCCCGCATCAAAAAGCGGGGAGCTTAACTGATGACTATCCCGGCAGGCACTCACTTCGGGCGCTACGAGGTTCGTTCCCAGCTCGGCGCGGGCGGTATGGGCGAGGTCTATCTCGCGCACGACACGCAGTTGGATCGCGCGGTCGCCCTCAAGCTCCTGCCCGCCAACGTCACGGAGGACGAAGACCGCCTGCGGCGCTTCCAGCAGGAGGCGCGCGCCACCTCCGCGCTCAACCACCCGAACATCCTGACCATCTTCGAGATCGGCCAGAGCGCCGGCACACACTTCATCGCCACAGAGTTTATTGACGGCGACACGCTGCGCTCCAAACTCATGCGCGGGCACATGGGCCTGGACGAAGTGCTCGACGTGAGCATCCAGGTCGCCTCCGCGTTGAGCGCCGCGCACGAGGCCGGAATTGTCCACCGTGACATCAAGCCCGAGAACATCATGGTCCGGCGCGACGGCTACGTGAAGGTCTTAGACTTCGGCCTCGCCAAGCTGACCGAGCAGCGCGCGGCTTCGAGCCCGAGCGCATTCACGCTCGCGGAGACGGGGCCGGGCATCGTTATTGGCACAGTCACCTACATGTCGCCCGAACAGGCGCGCGGCCTGCGCGTGGACGAGCGCACAGATATCTTCTCTTTCGGCGTCGTGCTCTACGAGATGCTGGCGGGCCGAGCGCCCTTCGGCGGCCCGACGCCGAGCGACGTGATCGTCGCCATCCTCGACCGCGAGCCGCAGCCGCTTAACCTCTTGCTCCCCGGCGTGTCGCCCGAGATGCAGCGCGTCGTCTCCAAGGCGCTCGCCAAGGAGCGCGATGCACGTTACCAGACTTTCAAAGACCTGATAGCGGACTTGCGCGGCCTCAAGCGGCGGCTGGAATTCGAGACGGCACACCTGAACGTCACCGCGCCGCGAGAAACACAGCCCGGCGGCGGCCCCTCCGCCGAGACGATGACGACGGCGCGCGCCGACGCGCAGACCGTCATGATACGCACCACCGGTCGCGAGACAGACGACACGCAGGCTGCCGCAGAGACCTTGATGCTCGACTCGAACCAGCCCTCCACGCCCGAGATCGCGCACGTCCTCTTCATGGACCTGGTGGGCTTTTCAAAGCACAGCATCAACCAGCAATTCAACCTCCAAAGGAAGCTCAACGAGATTGTCAGCCAGACGGACGAGTTCCGCCGCGCGCAGGCCAACAGCCAGCTGATCTGCAAGTCAACGGGCGACGGCATGGCGCTCGTCTTCTTCGTTGACCCGGAAGCGCCCGTGCGCTGCGCCCTGCAAATCAGCCGCGCCCTTTTGAGCAACCCGGACGTGCAACTCAGGATGGGCGTTCACATCGGCCCGGTCCTGAGGACCGTGGACGCCAACCGCCAGCGCGATGTGGCGGGCAGCGGCATCAACATCGCGCAGCGCGTGATGGACTGCGGCGACGCCGGGCACATCCTGCTCTCGAAGGCCATGGCCGACATGCTCAACGAGATCGGCGACCGCAGCGAGCGCGTGGAGTACGTCGGACAGGCGAAGGTCAAGCACGGCCTCGAACTACAGCTCTACAACCTCTATACGGACGACCTGGGCAATCCGATCCCGCCGTCCGTCATCTCGCTACAAAACATAGAGCCCGCGGGCCAACAATCGAGCGGGATGCGACGCGGGCCGATTGATTCCCTCGCCGTGCTCCCGCTCACGAACGCCAGCGCCGACCCCGGCACGGAGTACCTTTCGGACGGCATCACGGAGAGCATCATCAACACGCTCTCGCAACTGCCGCAGCTCAAGGTCATGGCGCGCGCCACGGTCTTCCGCTACAAGGGGCGCGAGGTTGACGCCGCCGAGGTCAAGCGTGATTTGAACGTCCGCGCCGTGATGATGGGGCGCGTGCTGCAAATCGGCGACAACTTGGTCATCAAGACAGAGCTGATTGACACGGCCGACGGCTCGCAGCTCTGGGGTGAGCAGTATCGCCGCAAGGCCGCGGACATCTTCGAGGTGCAGGAGGAAATCTCGAAAGAGATCTCCGAGAAGCTGCGCATCAAGCTGACGGGCGAAGAGAAGAAGCTCTTAGTCAAACGCTACACGGACAATACGGAAGCCTATCGGCTCTACCTCAAGGGGCGCTACTCTCTGAGCAAGGCGACGCACGAGGCGCTCAACAACGCGCTCAAGCATTTTCGCCAGGCGATTGACGTTGACCCGGACTACGCGCTCGCCTACGCGGGGCTGGCCGACGCCTACTACGCGCTCTCGTCGAACCACCTGCCGGCCAACGAGGCCATGCCGAAGGCGCGCGCGGCGGCCGAGCAAGCGCTCAAGCTCGACGACGAACTCGCGGAGGCACACGCCTCGCTGGGGCTCGTCAAGGCGTTCTACGAGTGGGACTGGGCCGGGGCCGAGGGCGAGTACAGGCGCGCGATAGAATTGAATCACGGCTATGCGTCGGCGCACCACTGGTATGGCTGGTACTTAGCGCTGATGGGCCGCCTGAACGAAGCCATCGCGGAGGTCAAGCAGGCGAGCGAACTCGACCCGCTCTCTTTGGAAATCAACTCCGACCTGGGGCTCTCGTTCTTCTTCGCGCGACAGTATGAGCGCGCGATTGAGCAGTTCGAGAAGGCGCTTGAGATGGACCCGAACTCCGTCTGGACGCGCTTCTTCATGGGCTGGGCGCGCGGGCAGAAGGGCGACTACGCGGAGGCCATCGCGGAGTATGAAAGGGCGGCCCTGTTGGACGACTCGCCGCTCATCATGGCGGCGGTCGGCCACACGCACGTGATGGCCGGACGCCACGACGAGGCGCAGCGTGTGCTCTCGGAGATGACCGAGCTGGCCTCGCGGCGTCACGTCTCTTCCTACCACTTCGCCATCCTCAACGCGGCGCTCGGCC
>DATFCB010000498.1:0-3185 GCA_035253525.1 Pyrinomonadaceae bacterium
TACAGAAGGTCGAAACAGCCCTCTCTTCGCCGAACCTGCTCTTCGATAAATCTGGCACAAAACTCTACGCGCGCTCCGAGAAGTGGGGCGTCACGGCCTTCAACGTGCCGAACTCTCCGCGCGCGGGCGCAGGGCGTCCCAGAAATTACCACACACACCGCTGGCAGACCGTTTCCGCAGTCGGGCGAATCGGGCGGGCCATCGCCCTCGTCTCGTCGGAACATAAACTAATCAGGTTGGAGTACGGGCGGCAGGGTCCGGCCAAAATGCCCGCGGGCTACTACGCCGGCTATAACCAGAAAATCTTTTACACTCCGGCGGACGACGGAACGAGCCCGCTGCTGCCCTGTCTGGATTTAGTCTGGGGGAGCGAGATCGTCGTCCTCGACGCCGCGGGGTCGCTCTTTCGTCTGGTCAGGCTCAACAACCCGGCGCAGGCAATCGGCGGGAGGCCCGTCGTCGGCACGGCCCAAATCCTCGCGACCGACGTGCTCGCGACGGCGCTGGTGAATTCGCGCCTCGTCTACGTGGGGAGAGAATGGCCGGGCGAGGGCACACACATCGTTTCCATAGGGACAGACATCGCGCGCATGCCCATCCCCTTCACGGGGAATGGCACTAAGGCTTTCTTCGGCTTCGGGGGCGATGTCGGGCACAAACATTTCGGACTGCTCGCCATCGAGCAGACGGAGTTCCAGTGGGCCGTCGTCAGCGAGAAAGGCGAGACTGTCCTGGTCAAGCCGAGCGGGGCCGAGCGCGTCGTCGGGGTGATAGCCGGCACAGAACTGAGCAGAGAGCCAGGGCTCGTCGCGCTCGACGGCGACCGGCGCACCCTGACCCTCAACGTCCGCAACCGGCGGCAGACCATCCTGAAGGCCAACGCCCCAATAGATCGTGTGACGGTCGGCACGGTCGCCCCGCACATCGCGTACTCCACGACCGGGGGCGAAATCGTCGTCTACTCGCTACAGCATCGCGCGGACCTCTGCCGTTATCTACAGGGGGGCAAGAAGGCATGATGACCCCCGTCCGCCCGCGCAGACTCGTACACCTGGGCTCGGTCGAAGCGACGGGCTTTCTGCTCGACGCCGAGCTTGCAGGCTTGCGTGAAGCGCGCCGCAGAATCATCGAGCTGTGGTCGCCGGGCGTGCAGACGTACCGCGTGGACGAAGGTTACTGCGTGCGCCTGCCCGCGCCCAGACGCGTGGACACAGCGCAGTCGCCCGGCGCGCCGCTCGTCCTGACAAAGGATGTCGCCTCGGCGTTGCCGCTGGCCCAGGACGAATTGAGTGCGTTGGACGCGCCGCCGGATGCGGTCGTTTCGGCGGCGGGCGGCGCGGCCTCCTTTCATATCCTCAGCCCCTCCGATTTGGAAGCCCCCGAAGACTGGCTCGACCTGGGGGCTTTCGCTCCCGTCGAGGTCAAATCCCTGGGGTTGACTTACGAGAGGCCGCGTGTCGTCGCTGAGCCTGAGCCTTTCGACGCGCGCGCGAAACTCGACGCCGTGCCGGAGGCCGCGCCCGAATTACTCGAAACCCTGGTCGCGCTGAAGGAGGCTCAGTCAGAGGGGCCGAACAAAGCGGGGGCTGCGGGCCGAAGTGTGGCTGACGGGTTCTTGACTGATGAAGTGAAGGCGCGGCTGTCGGGGTTCTTCAAAGCCCTGAAGGATTCAGGTCGTGAACTCATAAACAGTTTCAGGCGGCCAGCGCAGAACCGCCTCACGTTGGGCAGCGTGGGCAATCGTCCGGGCAGTAAGAATGCGGGCGGGCGCGGGGCCGTGGCTTTCAATGAGGCGGACACACTAAACCTCGGAGAAAAATTCTCCCTCGCCTGGCGACGTTTCGCCGCGCGCGTCCTGCACACGACGCGTCTGGCGAGCCTCCTGGGCCGGCGGCAGGCGGCATACGTCGCCAAGATGTTGGAGATGTTCGAGCAGGGCGACCTGCGCGAAGCGCTGCGTCACGCCATCCCCATCAACGACCTTCCGTCCTCGCTACGCACGGCCCCCGCGCTCGGCGTCCCCCGCCCCCGTGCCAATCTGAACATCATGCCCAATCAGGCGCGGTCTTCCACCGCAATCGGCATGGAGGGCGACCTGCTGGGCTACATGCGGCAGCTTTACCGCAACGCCTTTGAGCGCCTTGTGGCGCAGCGCCGTTTTGAAGAGGCGGCCTTCGTCCTGGCCGAGCTGTTACGGGACAACGCGGAGGCCGTAGCCTTTCTTGAGCGGCACGGCAAATTAAAACTCGCGGCCGAACTCGCCGAAGCACGCGAGCTGCCCCCTGGCCTCGTCGTGCGTCAGTGGTTCCTGGCGGGCGACGTGGAGCGCGCGGTCCAGATAGCGCGGCGCACGCAGTCATTCGCGGACGCAGTGGCGCGGCTCGAAAAGGGCAGCCGGGAGAAGGCAGACCAACTGCGCGTCGTGTGGGCCGAGGCGCTGGCGGAGGCGGGCAGCTACGCGGCCGCCGTTGACGTGATCTGGCCCGTCGCGGAGTCAAGAGACAAGGCACGCGAGTGGATGAACAAGGCCATCGAAACGGGCGGGCCGTCGTCAGCGCGCATGCTGGCGCGCAAGCTCTCACTCGTCCCAGAAGAGTTTGAAGAAGTCCGTGAGCGCGCGCTCATCTTTTTGGAAGACGAGAGTTTTGAAAACTCCGACTCAAGACTGCTGTTCGCGGAGACGCTGTGCCAGGGCGCGCCGAGCGACGGGGCGCGGACCCTGGCGCGCGCCGCAGCCCGTGCCATCCTGCGCGACGCCGGACGGGATTGTCACCCGATGCAGCCCGCTCAGTTCAGGGCGCTCGTAGATTTTAGCGGTGACCACGCCCTGCGCACGGACGTGCCCGCCTTCCCGGTCATCCGCAGGGACGAGAGCGCGCGGGCGCGCGAGACGCTGCGGCTCAAGTTCTCGACGATAGACTGCGGCCCGACGCCTCTCGCGGACGCGGCGCTGCTCGGCGACGGAAGGCTGCTCGTGGCTTTGGGCGAGGCGGGAGTCAGACTGCTCACGCGCGACGGGCGCTCCGTCGCGCACTTCGACCAGCCTGCGGCCCGCCTCGTGATGTCGGACCACGGCGACCGCGCGCTTGCGCTCGCGCCGCGCGGCGAAGTCTGGCGGCTGGCGCGTCTGGACCTGCTCGCGCGCCGCTCGGAAGATTGGTGTGAGGCGCGCATAGACGCTTTCG
>DATFCB010000499.1:0-6405 GCA_035253525.1 Pyrinomonadaceae bacterium
CCCTGAGCGACGAAGAGTTGGCCCGCTTGCGTGAGCAGCAGGAGCGAGAGAGGGAACTGCGCGACCGCACGCTGCCGAGGGTTGAGGAGGAGCGAGGGAGCGTCGGCACGACCCGTGTCGTCTACGCGGCGGCGACGAAGCGCGGCGCGTTGATGCCTGACTTGCGCGGGCGTAGCGTGCGCGACGCGGCGCGCATCTGCGAGCAACTGGGCTTGCAGCTCGAAGCCAGCGGCGAGGGGCGCGCGCTCAGCCAGAGTCCGGCGGCGGGCGATGAGGTGGAGGCCGGGCGGACGGTTCGGGTTGATTTCGGGAGAAGCAAATGAGCCGAAGATGAAGCATGGGACCGGGGCAGTTTCCCGGTCCTTCCCCTTCATCGCTCATCTTTGAATTTATGACAGGGCAACGGGGTAGCAACCTGGGACAAGCGCCGCACGGGACGAGGCAGAGAATCAGCGCCTGCCGCAAGCGCCTTCGCCGGACGCGCGCCATGCGCCAGGCGCAACGCGTGGAGCCGGACGAGGCCGTCCTGGCCGCGCACGAGTTGCTGGCGCTCGCCGCTACCGGCGCTGATTTCGGCGAACCCGAAAACGATTTTGAAGAGGCGGGCGCGCCCAAGTCAGCGAACGCTGCCCGCCAGTTTGCGCCCGCGGTTGACCGCCGCCCGAGAGTCCGCGCAAGATGATACCTGAAGCAGGAATCTTGCGAACAGAGGTCTCGGAGGCGGCGTGAACATACGTACGGCGACGGATTTGATGGGCGCTCAGGGAAGTCATTTGAGCGCCGAGTTGTTTGACAAAGAAATAGTCGGATTCTCGATTGACTCGCGGACGACCGGCGCGGGCGAACTCTTCTTCGCGCTGTCGCAAGCGGATTACGCCCGCGCCGGTTTTAACGGCACGTTTGCCGATGCCCATCGTTTTATCCCGCAGGCGCTTGAAAAGGGGGCGCTGGCGGCAGTCGCACGCCGCGACCGCGTCCGTGAAGACGCCGCGTTGCAGGCGATGAGTGATCGCCTCCTGCTCGTCGAAGACGCCATCGCCGCGCTGCAAACGCTCGCGCACAAGGTCTACGAGGCTTGGGCACGGCCCGTCGTCGCCATTACGGGCAGCGCCGGCAAGACGACGGCCAAGGAGTTGACGGCGCACTTGCTCAATTCTTCAGGGCGGCGCGTCCTCAAGAGCGAGAGAAATTACAACAACGGGCTGGGCCTCCCGCTCGCCGTTTTACAGATGGTGACCGAAGGTAGAAAGCCAGACGAGTTCGACCTCGCGGTGCTTGAGATGGGCATGTCTTCGCCGACGCACGAGATTGAGCGCCTGTGCAAGATCACGCCGCCGGACATCGGCGTCGAGCTATTGGTCGCGCCCGTGCACCTCGAACACCTCGGCACGATTGAAAACATCGCGGCCGCGAAAGCCGAATTGATCGAAGGTCTCAAACCCGGCGGGATAGCAGTCCTGAACGCGGACGACGAGCGCGTCGCCGCCATGCGCGGCCTGCACGACGGGCCGGTCCTGACCTTCGGGATAGAGAACGAATCGGACGTGACGGCCACGGAGATTGACACGAGCCGCTTCGGCCGGAGCCGGTTTCAACTGCGGACACCGAGAGGCGTTGCGGAAGCCGTGTTGCCGATGCCCGGACGGCACAATTTGATGAACGCGCTCGCGGCCGCCGCGGTCGCCACCTGTTTCGAGATTTCGCCGGAAGAGATTGCGCAGGCTTTCAGGAGCGTCACCCCAGCAAAGATGCGCGGCGAAGTGATTGACTTCGCCGCCGGGTTTACGGTCGTGGACGATTCCTACAACTCGAACCCGCGCTCTCTGCTGAGCATCGTGCGGACCATCACGGAGGCCCCAGCGCAGGCCACGCGCCGGCGCATCGTCGTCGCGGGAGAGATGCTTGAACTCGGGCCGGAAGGCGAGCGGATGCACCGCGAAGCCGGCGAGGAGATAGCGCGCGCAGGCGTTGACCTCTTGTTGGGCGTGCGCGGATTGGCACAGTCTATGGTTGAAGGGGCGCACGCGGCGGGAATGAAGAGGGAGGCCGCGCGCTTCTTCGAGACTTCGGAGCAGGCGGCCGCCGCCATCTGCGATGAGGTGCGCGAGGGCGACCTGGTGTTGGTCAAAGGCTCGCGCGGTGTGGAGACGGACAAGGTCGTGAAGATGCTGCGCGACCGCTTCCCGGCGCTCGGCGGAGACGAAAGACAACGATGAATGCGGAATGAGGAATGAGGAATTAAAGACAAAGGCTTTCTAATTCATCATTCATCATTCACCATTTAGCTTCCGATGATTCACTGGGTTTTTTACGAGTGGCTTTATAACTCCTACGAGGGCGGCGGGTCGTACCTCGTCAAGGCGCTCAACGTCTTCCAATACGTCACGTTCCGCACGGCCTACGCCTCGATCACGGCGCTTCTCATCTCGCTCGTCTTCGGCCGCCGCGTCATACAGGCTTTGAGGAACTGGAACGTCGGCCAGCAAATCCGCGAGGAAGGCCCGCAGGCGCACATGGCGAAGCGCGGCACGCCGACGATGGGCGGCGTGCTCATCATCGCCTCGGTGCTGACCTCGACGCTGCTCTGGGCCAAGCTCTCCAGCCTCTACGTCTGGATAGTGATGCTCGCCTTCCTCCTCTTCGGGCTGATAGGCTTTCTCGACGACTACCAGAAGATGGCTAAGCGCCGCAGCCTCGGCCTGACCGGGAAACAGAAGCTGCTCGGCCAGCTCATCATCGCCATCGGCGTCTGGACGGCGCTCTACTTCTCTTCAGTCTCGGTCGGCGGCCCGCCCGTCTTGCGCGACTCGGACCTCAGAGACCCCGGCGGCCTGGCCGTTAAGCTGCGCGAATCGCGCGACCCCCTTTCGCTCTACCTCTGGTCGCAACTGCTGCCCGAGACGCAGGAGATGCTGAAGAGTTACGACCAGGCGGCGGGCAAGATGCCGGAAGAGAATCAGCGCAAGCTCACGGACGCGCTCAACGCGCTGATGACGGGCCACTCGCTCTTCGACGAGCAGCGCTTCAAAGACGTTAAGCTGACGGACGAGACGCGGAAATTAATCGCGCTCAACCCGCAGGGCGAAAACATCATTCGCCTCAACCGCGAGCTGCTGGAAGAGGCTTACCCGGCCGAGATAGCCAGGAGCACGAAGTATTCCTGGAACGTCAACGTCCCCTTCTTCAAGGCGACCGCGGACCAGAACCCCTTAACGAGCGTCTCGTACATCGGCCCGTATCTTTACCTGGTTTTCATCATCATCGTGCTCCTGGGTTCCTCGAACGCGGTGAATTTAACGGACGGGCTGGACGGGCTCGCCATCGGCGTGACCTTCATCGCGATGGCGGCGATGACGGCCTTCGTTTACATCACGAGCGACTTCCGCTTCGCGAGTTATCTGGGGCTGATGCACCGGCCCGAGGCCGCCGAGTTGACGGTCTTCTGCGGCGCGATGGCCGGGGCGAGCTTAGGGTTCCTGTGGTACAACGCGCCGCCCGCGGAGGTCTTCATGGGCGACGTGGGGAGCCTCGCCATCGGCGGCGCGATTGGCACAATCGCGGTGCTGACCAAGCAGGAGTTCATGCTCCTGATGATCGGCGGCGTGTTCGTCCTGGAGATTCTGTCGGTGATGCTTCAGGTCGCCTCGTTCAAGATGACCAAGCGGCGCATCTTCAAGATGTCGCCCTTGCATCACCACTTCGAGTTGCAGTGGGAGCGGCGCTTCGGTCAGCGCACCGTGGAGACGAAAGTCGTCTTCCGCTTTTTGATTTTGGCAATCCTCTTCGCGCTCCTGAGTCTTTCGACTCTGAAGCTGCGTTAGGAGAATCATGTTGATTCAACCCTTTGCGCCTTTGCGTGAGAAATCAAAACCACTCACGCTGGAGACGCTGGAGGCGCTAAGGGGTTGAGTGGGTTTTGAAGTTGGAAGTAGCTGGCAAGAAAGTTTTGATTATCGGCGCGGCCAGGAGCGGCATCGCGTGCGCGAGGTTCCTGGCGAAGCGGGGCGCGGTGGTCGCGCTCAACGACCGCAAGCCGATTGAAGAGTGGTCGGCGGAAGCGGTCGCGCTCAAGAGCGAAGGCGTGGGGCTTGTGCCGGGCGATGTGCCGATGTGGTTGCTTGACCAGGTCGAGCTGGTCGTGATGAGTCCGGGCGTGCCGAGCAAGGTCATTCCCGCGAGATACGCGGAGCGCGCAGGCGCGGAGGTCATCGGCGAGGTCGAGCTTGCTTCGCGCTACTTGCGCGGGCGCGTCGTGGCGATTACGGGGAGCAACGGCAAGACGACGACGACGACGCTCATCGGCGAGATTCTGAAAGACGCGGGGCTCGGCGTTCAGGTCGGCGGCAACATCGGCACGGCGCTCATCTCGATGGTTGAAAATTCGCGCGACGACGGCTGGACGGTCGTGGAGGTTTCGAGTTTCCAGCTCGAAACGATTAAGGACTTTCACCCGGCGGTGGCGCTTGTGCTGAACGTGACGCCGAATCATATGGACCGCTACGAGACGCTCAACGATTACGCGGCGGCCAAGCACCGCGTCTTCCGCAACCAGACGCCAGAGGACGTGGCGATTCTCAATGCGGATGACGAGATAGTTTCATCTTGGGCGCGAGGGTTGAGGGCGCACGTCGTCCCCTTCAGCGTGCGGCGCGAGTTGGAGGAAGGGCTTTTTCTGAGAAACGGGCGCGAGCTGGTTTCGCGCACGCGCGCTGCCGAGCGGGTGTTGATGACGCGCGACGAGATGCAACTGCGCGGACTGCACAACGTGGAGAACGTGCTCGCGGCCCTGGCGGCGGGCCTGGCCTGCGGCGCTTCGCCCGATTCGATGCGCGAGACCGTCAGGCGATTCAAGCCGGTCGAGCATCGCCTGGAATTCGTCGCGGAGATTGACGGCGTGAAGTTCTACAACGACTCGAAGGCGACGAGCGTTGACGCGACGTTGAAAGCGCTCGAAGCGTTCGCGGACGAAGAGGGCAAGGTCGTTCTCATCCTCGGCGGCCTCGGCAAGCAAGCGCCCTACGCGCCGCTCAGTCCGCTCATACGCGCCCGCGCGCGGAGGCTCGTCTTAATCGGCGAGGACGCGCCCGTGATTGAAAAGGAGTTGAAAGACGACGCCGAGATGGAGCGCGCGGACTCTATGGCGGACGCCGTCCGCAAGGCACACGAGGCGGCCCGAACCGGCGACATCGTCCTGCTCGCGCCCGCCTGCGCCAGCTTCGACATGTTCAAGAGCTTCGAGCACCGAGGGGAAGTCTTCAAAAGCGAGGTTTCAAGTTTGAGGTTTCAGGTTTCAAGTTAACTGCTCGAACCTGAAACTTGAAACCTGAAACAGGTTTTTATGGCGAGAAAGTTACAAGCCGACAAGTGGATGTTCGCGGCGACGGCGGGGCTGGCGCTGTTCGGCATCGTCATGGTCTACAGCGCGTCGGCCGTGATGGCGCAGGAGGAGAACGGCAACCAGTATCACTACGTCATCAAGCAGGGCGTGTGGACGGCCATCGGCTTCGGCGCGATGTTGCTGGCGATGCAGTTCGACTACCAACGCTTGCGCGACCGCAGAATCGTTTACGGGTTGCTGGGACTGACGACCGTGCTGCTCCTCGCGGTCTTCGCCTTCCCAAAGATTAACGGCGCGCACCGCTGGATCAGGCTCGCGGGATTCTCGCTTCAGCCGTCGGAGTTGTCGAAAATCGCGCTCGCAATCTTTCTCGCCTACCTGCTGGAAAAGCGGGCCGGCGAAGAGGGCTCGCTGTGGCGGACTTTCGTGCCGTGCGTGGCGGTGACGGGCGTGCTGGCGGCGCTCATCTTGAAAGAGCCGGACCTGGGGACGGCGATGATGCTCGCGGTCATCTGCGTCGTGATGTGTTTTACGGCGGGGGCGCGGCTGCTGCACCTGGGGATGGCCGCGGCTCCGGGCCTCGTCATAGGCGCATGGATGCTGATCTTCGTGCCGTGGCGTTTTCAGCGGTTGGTGACTTTCACGAATCCCTGGGCCGACCCGCAGAACTCCGGGTTTCAGGTCGTGCAGTCTTTAATCGCCATCGGCTCGGGCGGGACGGCCGGGCTCGGGTTCGCGCAAGGGCGTCAGAAGATGTTCTTCCTGCCGTTCGCCCATTCGGATTTCATCTTCGCGGTCGTGGGCGAGGAGTTGGGGTTGTTCGGCGCGCTGGCTATCCTGGCGGTGTTCGGGATTCTGCTGTGGCGCGGGGTGCGCGTTGCCTTGCGCGCGCCCGACCGCTTCGGGATGCTGCTCGGGTTGGGACTCGTCGCGGCGATTGTCGTCCAGGCGCTCTTCAACATCAGCGTCGTGCTGTCGCTGTTGCCGACCAAGGGCATCCCGCTGCCGTTCATCTCCTACGGCGGCTCGTCCCTGGTCCCGACGCTCGTGGCGATGGGCATCCTCTT
>DATFCB010000500.1:0-2192 GCA_035253525.1 Pyrinomonadaceae bacterium
GGATGAAAGGGTTTGAGTGAATCGCTCACCGAATCATTGCTTCAACGGGCTTTACTTCATCCCTCATCCCTCATCCCTCATCCCTTCACTATAACGCAAGCAGCCTGGCGACGACTTCGCGGGCGGCGTCGGGGCGGGCGAGGCGGCGTGCGCTGGTGCGCATCGCGTCCATGCGCGCGGGGGCTGCGAGCAGGCGGTCTATTTTATGGGCCAGAACGGGGAGGTTGTTACAGCGTATGGCGACGCCTTCTTCGAGCAGGTGATCGGAGTTGCGCTCTTCCTGTCCAGGGATGGGATTGACGATGACGAAGATCAAATCCTTGGCGAGCGCTTCGGAGGTGGTCAGGCCGCCGGGCTTGCCGAGCAGTATGTCCGAGGCCGCCATGTATTCGTCCATCGCGGTCGTGTAGCCGACGGCCTTGATACTGAGTCGGCGCTCCGCCGGCACGCTCGACGCCAGACGTTCCACGCGCTGTCTCAGTTTCTCATTACGGCCGCAGAGCGCCACGACCTGTGCGGGGTTGCCGAGGTCTGTCGCGAGGAGGCGCAAGATGTTCTCCACTGGCCCAACTCCGAAGCCGCCCGCCGAGAGCAGTATGGTCGTCACGTCCTGCCTGAGTTCGTACCTGGCGCGCATCTCGCGCTTATCTTTCTGTTCGCTGAAGACGGGGTCAATGGGGATGCCCGAGACGGTGATTTTGTTCGCGGGGATGCCTAGCTTTTCCAGGTGCAGGCGCGTTTCGTCGAGCGCGACGAAGTAATGCTCGTAGTGGCGGCAGAGCCACATGGCGTGAACGTCGAAGTCGGTCACGACGATTGCCTGGCGGCAGTTGATGCGCTCTTTGGCCTTGAGCCAGGAGATGATTTCGGCTGGGAGGAAGTGTGTGCAGACGGTTATGTCAGGCTTGTACTCCTTGAGCAGCTTGATGAAGGGGCGCGCGTTGAGCTTGTCGAGGGCGAGGCGGCGGCGCTCGTTCTTCCAGGGCTTGTCGAGGTGGTCGTAGAGCCAGCCGAGCACTTCAGGCATCTTGTTGACCATCTCTATATAAGCCTTCGAGTGCAGGTGGCGGAAGACCTTGTTGGTGTAGTCGAGCGTATCCACGTTGCGGACTTCCGCGGCCGCGTTCATCTCCCTGAACGCGCGCTCAAGCGCTTCGGCCGCGCGCAGGTGGCCCGCGCCGGCTGACGCCGAGAGGATTAAGACTTTCTTGAACATCGCAGAGCGCTACATTCCCAGACGACGGTTAAAAGAAGCTTCGTCTTCATCACATCACGTTACGCGCGACAAACGCAAGGCGCGCGCTGTGAAAAGACAGCAGGTGAAAGAAAAAGGCTGCGCCCGCCGGCCCCGCGTCGCGCGCGGACTCGCCGCTTCTTAAAGGAAAGGCGCGGATTCGCGTTTGTCCGTGCGTCAGTAACCGCGGTGGCACAACTTTCGCTCAAGCGAGTCCGGGGCAGGAGGGTATCGGAGGTTGAAAGAGCGAGGATGAAGAAGATTTTTTTGGTGATGTGCATGTGCCTGTCGGGCGTGATGTGCGCGGCGCAGGCGAAGACGCAAGGAGCGGCGAACGAACAGTTGTTCTCTTGCGTGAAAGACGGCGACGCGAATTGCGTCGCGCGCTCTCTGGCGGCCGGGGCGGACGCGAACGCGGTTGATGAGGACGGCAACGCGGTCCTGACGCTGGCGGCGGAGGGTAAAAGCGCGGCCGTCGTCAAGCTCCTGCTGAACGCGGGGGCGGAGGTGAACGGGCGGCCGGGTAAAAGCGTACCGCTGTGCCGCGCGGCGGTTTTCGGGCGCGAAGAGATAACGGAAACGCTGCTCGGGGCGGGGGCGAAAGTCAACGCCGTGTGCGACGACGCCCACGGCGACACCTCGCTCCTGGGCGCTCTGTTTGGTGCGATGTTAACCGGCATGCCGACCGATGGCATAGAAGAGTTGGCGGGGACGAGCGGCGACGGCGACGGAGAGGACGAAAACGTTGATGCGGGCGCGAAGGATGAAGAGAGTGACGATGATAAGAAGTTGCGCGAGGTCTTGAGCGTGCCGCACCACAACTTCCTCGCCGTCGCCCGTTTGCTGCTCGCGCGCGGGGCCGACGTTAACGTGGATGTCAAGTGCGAGATGGGCGAGACCGCATTGATGCTTGCGGCGGCAAGCGTGAACGTAGAGCTTGTGAGAGAGGTCTTGTCAC
>DATFCB010000501.1:0-6345 GCA_035253525.1 Pyrinomonadaceae bacterium
CCTTCGCGGTATTCGGCGTCCTGGCGGATGCCGAGGGGGAGGCCGCCCGCGGCGAGGTTCTCGACCGTGCCGGCGTGGTGGACGATGAGCGGCGGATTGTGCCCGGCGTTGATGAAGGAGAGGCCGCCCGTCTGCGGGTCAAGCTCGGCGTAGAAGAGCGTGACGAAGCGGTTGGCGGGCGTGTTGTCGGCGAGGTAGTTGTTGACCGCGCTGATGGTCTCGGCGAGCGAGTTGTGCGAGGCGGCCTGCGCGTGGACGGCCGCGTGAAGGCTCGACATCAGAAGCGCGGCCGCGGTCCCCTTGCCCGACACGTCTCCTAAGGTGACGACGAGGCGGCCGTCCTCGCGCTCTATGAAGTCGTAATAGTCGCCGCCGATTTCGTAGCAGGGGAAAGATATGCCCTGCAACTCGTAGCCTGGGACAACGGGCGGCGCGGTCGGCTGAAATCTCTGCTGAATCTCGCTCGCCAGTTGCAACTCCTGCTCAAGACGCTCGCGCTCTATCTGCTCCTCCATCAGCCGCGCGTTCTCCACGCGTATGGCCGCGACCGAGGCGAGCGTGGTCAGCACCTTCAAATGGTCTTCCGTGAACCGGCTCTCGGCGATTGGGCTGTCGGCGTAGATGATGCCGAAGACTTTTTCGCCGACGCCCAAGGGCACGGCCAGCACAGAGCGTATGCCTTGCAAGGTCATCGTGCTGCTCATCAGGCGCGGGTCTTGCTGCGCGTCCGCCGTCAGGACCGACTTTCCTTTGCCAACGACCTCATCCATGATCGTGCGGCTGACGCGTATCTCGCCGACTTCGCCCTGGCGGTCGCGCAGGCGCGCCACCGCGACCTTCAACTCCTGCCCCCCCTCGTCGCGCATCATGATCGAGCAGCGCTCGGCCGGGACGGCCTCGAAGACCAAGGAGGCTATCTGCTGCAACGTCTCGTTGAGCGTGGCCGAGGCGAGGAGCGTGATGCCGACTTTGCTGATTAATGCCAGCAGGTCGCTCTGGCGCACGGCCTGGCGCGGCGAGTCCTGGTCCGGCTGCGTGCGCGCGCCCTCAATCGCTTCGAGCAGGCCCGACGTGGTTCGGTCGGCCGAGTTCATGGCGATGGTCGCCTCGGGCACGGGCGAGGCGTCCTGGTCAGTGATCATCGTCGCCACGCCGGCCCCCGCCCCGCCGGCGTTGAAGACGATCTCCGTCTCGCCTATCTGTATGCGGCCGCCCGAAGTCAGAGGGACCGCGCCCTCTACGGTCGCGCCGTTGTAGAGCGTGCCGTTGGCCGAGCCCAGGTCTTGCAGGATGTAGTGGTCGCCCTCGCGGCGCACCTCCGCGTGGACGCGCGAGGCGAACGGGTCCGGGATGCACAAATCGTTGCGCGCCGAGCGCCCGATGGTGATGCGCAGCCTTCCAAGCGGGAAAGTGTCCGGGCTGCGGTCGGGATATTTGACGATCAAGTCAGGCATAACGTTTCAAGGGATGAGGGATGAGGGATGAACGAAGGGATGAGGGATGAGGGATGAGGGATGAAAAAGAAAAAACCGTATCGCAAGTTTTTCTATTCATCCCTCATCCCTCATCCCTCATCCCTATTTCCATCCCTCATCCCTTCAATGTGGCAAGTAATATATCAAAAAAGCGTCAATCCTGCCCAAACTTTTGCTTTGAGCGGCCGGGCCAGCCGTTTGCTAAATGTCTTGACAGCAGCTTCGACGCGAGAATAGAGTCTGCGGCGTTAAAACCCGAACTCAACTCTTCGCGCCTTTGCGCCTTTGCGTGGTAAACCCAAAAGCTCTCACGCAAAGGCGCAAAGACGCAAAGGAGTTGAGTTTTGAGAAGGAGAGACGATGGCTAATTCAAACCCCCAGTTGAATCGCATCAACCACATCGTGGTCCTGATGATGGAGAACAGGTCTTTCGACAACGTGCTCGGCTGGCTCTACGACCCCGCAAACGTCCCGCGCGGGCAGAGCTTCGAGGGCGTTTCGGGAAAGAAGTTGTGCAACCCGCTGCCGGGCGGAGGCGAGGCTTGTGTCGGCAAGGGGACTGTGATGACGGACCCGTTCCCGGACCCGAACGAGCCTTACGACCAGGTCTACGCGCAGATGTTCAACCAGAACCCGCCGCCGACGCCCATCCCCAACACGACCGACGTGCCCAACATGCAGGGCTTTGTCATCAACTACGCGGACGCCATCAATCTCGCCTACACGGGCAAGATCGGAATCCAGCCGCCGCCTGAGCCCGGAATCATCATGAACTGTTTTACGCCGGAGACGCTGCCCGTCATCAACGGGCTGGCCCAAGCTTATGCCGTCTGCGACCACTGGTTCAGCTCCGTGCCGACGCAGACGTTCCCCAACCGCTCGTTCGTCCACGCCGCCACCTCCTCCGGCTACGTCTACAACTCCTGGAAGACGGGCCAGCACCTCTGGGACGTGGGCATGCTGATTAACAAGACCCAGACGATTTACAACCTGCTCGAAGAGAAGGGCGTCAGTTGGAAAATTTACCACGGCGGCCCCCTCCTGCTCTGCAACGCACTGCTCATTCAGGAAGAGTTGTGGAAGTTCGGCCTCTTCGGAGTTCGCTTCTCCCCTATGGCCCAATTTTTAGAGGACGCCAAGCAGCCCGGCGGCCTGCCCGCCTACTCCTTCATCGAGCCGAACATGATGTGTAGCAAAAAGTACGGCCCGGAAAACGACATGCACCCGGCCTACGCCATCACGGACACGGGCGCGCCGACCAACGTCCTCTACGGCGAACTACTCATTCACACTGTCTACCAAGCCCTGAGATGTAGCCCGAACTGGGAGAGCACGCTTTTCATCATCACGTTCGACGAACACGGCGGCTGCTACGACCACGTCCCGCCGGGAGGGGCCACGCCGCCCGACGACAAAATCATCGCGCCTGACCAGCCGGGCGGCAGCGGCTTTCTCTTCAACCGCTACGGCGTGCGCGTCCCCGCCGTGCTGGTTTCACCTTTGATCGAGCAGGGCACGGTCTGTAACACGGTCTTCGACCACACGTCCATCATCAAGACAGTCTCGAACCGCTGGCTCGACGGCCAGAACCTGACCAACCGTGATCTGAACGCGACTGATGTCAGCGAAGTCCTGACGCTCTCTGAGCCACGCACGGACACGGCCGACCTCACGCCGCGCCCCATCACCTTCGAGGGCTGCGGCGAGCAGCCGCTCTCGACCATGCACAGACACCTGCTCGCGGCCGCCGCCCGCCGCGTCGCGCAGGGCGCGGGCGAGCTGATGGACTTACACTATATTCAAACGACCGAACAGGCCGTCGCCGCGTTAGACGAAAGGGAAGCGCGTGTGCGAGAAGGCGTTGGGTGAAATGGTGTCTGGACTGCTATAAAATGTGGCCCAAGATGGAAGACCAAAACAATTCACAGCCGGAGGACGGGGCGGAAAACATTCGCGAGCTGTTGGAGCGGCGCGCAGGCTCTACGCCCGACAAACATTTTCTCTTCTCGGAAGCGGACGGCCGCGCCTACACCTACGCGGAGTTTGACGCGGCCGCAAACCGCGCGGCGCTGATGCTCGCGGCGCGCGGCATCAAAAAGGGCGACGCCGTCAGCCTGCTCATGCCGAACGGCGCGGAGTACGTCATCGCCTACTTCGCCTGCTTCAAGCTCGGCGCGCTCGCAGGCCCCGTCAACTCGCTGTTAAAGTCTGAGGAGATTAGCTACGTCGTCAACAACTCGGAGGCGCGCGCCCTGCTCGTCCATTCCGAGTTCCTGCCGAAAATCGAGAGCCTGCGTAATGAATTGCCCGGCCTCGAACACGTCATCGTCTTTGACGACGAAGCGGAGGCGACCGCTGAGTTCGCGGGCAAGACTCTGCCGGAAGTTTCAATCGAAAGGGACGACGAGGCGATTATCATCTACACGTCGGGCACGACAGGGAAGCCCAAAGGCTGTCTGCTGACGCACGGGAACCTCGTCGCCAACGCGCGGCAGATTGCCGATTGGCTCAATTTCACGGAGCGCGACCGGCTGCTGACGATGATGCCGCTCTTTCACATGAACGCCGTCTCCGTGACCACCATGACGCCACTCTACGCGGGCGGCTCATCCGTCGTCAGCCCAAGATTCTCCGCCTCGCGCTTCTGGCACATTATCTCCGACTACGGAGTGACCTCCTTCGGCTCCGTCGCCACGATGCTCTCGATGTTGCTCAGCACCTACCCCGAAGGTGTCCCCGCCGGACTCAAAACGGACCAGTTACGTTTCGCCATGTGCGGGAGCGCGCCCGTGCCCGCGGAAGTCCTCAGAAAGTTTGAAGAGACTTTCCACTGCCTCGTCGTAGAGGGCTACGGGTTGTCTGAGTCAACCTGCCGCTCGACCTTCAACCCGCCCGACGAGCGCCGCCGTCCAGGCTCCTGCGGGATGGCTATCGGCAACGAGATGCGCGTCGTGGACGAAGAGGACCGGGAAGTGGCGGCGGGCGAGCTGGGCGAGATTGTCCTGCGCGGGCCGAACATTCTGAAGGGCTATTACAAGAACCCCGAGGCGACCGAGCGCGCCTTCCGCGACGGCTGGTTTCACACGGGCGACGTGGGCTACAAGGACGCCGACGGCTTCTTTTACATCGTTGACCGCAAGTCAGACATGATCATACGCGGCGGCGAAAACATCTACCCACGCGAGATTGACGAGGTGCTTTACCGCCACCCAGCGGTCGCCTCGGCCGCCGTCATAGGCGTGCCCGACCCGCTCTACGGCGAGGAGGTCGCGGCCTTCGTCGTCTTGAAAGATGGAGCCAGCGCGAGCGAGGAAGAGGTCATCAACTTCTGCCGCGAGCACCTGGCCGACTACAAGTGCCCGAAGTCCGTGCGCTTCGTCGCAGACATCCCGAAGGGGCCGACGGGCAAGCTGCTCAAGCGCGAGCTGGCGCGGCTCTTCGCGGACGGGAATTGAAACAGGGCGACTGCATCCAGTACGGCAACACGGGCAAGTAAGACGCGGTTCGCCTTCCAAAACTGGCACACGTAAGGTAAAGCCCCTGAGTAATCGGGGGCTTTACTTTACGTTTATAATCCAACTCTGCGCCGGGGTCGCGGGCGCGGCGAGCGCGCTCTCTTCGCGGTCAGGCTATCTTACTTTGCGGCGCTGGGCTAAAATAACCCGCGCCGCGCTCCGGCGCGACTGGCGGCGAAATTGGCCTCGCGGCAATCGAAGACTCATGTTCAAGATTCAAGAGACAGAAGGCGCGAAGCGCGAGTGGACGCTCCCCGAAGGTGGGCAGTTGACCATTGGCCGCGCCTATGACAACGACATACGCGTGGACGACCTGCGCGTCTCGCGCCACCACGCGATCTTGCGCGCGGGCGCGGGCGGCACGGCCTTCGTCAGAAACGTGAGCACCGGCAACGTCCTGCTCGTCAACGGGCACAACGTCTCGAACGACGCGGGCGAGAGGCAGGTGCACGGCGGCGACGAGATCAAGGTCGTCCCGGCCACTTTCGCCCTGACGTGGGAAGAGGTCCTGGGCTACACGGACGAGCCGCTCTCCGTCTCCACTACTTTTGTGCCGGCGACGAGCGGCTTCACCTCCCTCATCAGCACGACCTTCGCCGGGCGGCTCTCGAAGGAGAGAGAACTGGAAGAGCTGCGCCGCAAGGCCGAACTGCTCGCGCACCTTTGCGACATGAGCGCCGCGCTCGCCACCGTCTTCGACACGAAATCCATCCTCGATTACGCGACTGACGTGGTGATGCGCATGATTCAGGCGGACTGCTGCGCGGCGCTCCTGGTCGAGCAGGGAGGCGACCCGCAGCCCGTTTCCTTGCGCTTCCGCGACGCGAGCGCAGGCCACCCACAGCAACACCTCATCAGCCGCACGGCCGTCCGCACCGCGATTGAAAAGAGCGTCATGCTCTCATCGCAGGACGTGGCCGTGGACATGAACCTGCCGGTCAGCCGCGCGACCATCTCGCAGGGGATACGCTCGCTCGCCTGCGCCCCCTTAATCGGTCGCGAGGGCGTCTACGGCGCGCTCTACGTTGACCGCCGCGGCGTGCCTGAGCCGTTCGCGGAGTTGGACACGCAATTGCTCGCGGCCGTGGCAGCGCAGGCGGCGACGGCCGTCGAGGCCGCGCGCGCGCACGAACGCGTCCAGCGCGAGACACTGGCGCGCGTAGCCTTCGCGCGCTTCATGCCAGAGCACATCATACAGGAGCTGGTTAACTGCCCGGAGAAGTTTCACCTGGGCGGGACGAACAAGCGCATCACGGTGATGTTCTGCGACGTGCGCGGGTTCGCGCGCCTGGCCCACCGCGCGCCGCCCGAGATGATCGTAGACCTCCTGAACATCCTCTTCACGGAGATGGCGG
>DATFCB010000502.1:0-8382 GCA_035253525.1 Pyrinomonadaceae bacterium
TATCATTCTTGTTTCTCGACTAAATTAGAAGGCGATGCTCGCTCTCAATCAGACGCCACGGATGTGGCAAAAGTTTGGCGGCGAAGTGTCGTCTTGTTACTTCAAACGTGAGCCGCACAAAAAACGAGAGCGGCCCCTTCAAGCCTTCCTTTAGATGCGAGGGGTGGAAACGCCGTTGCGTTTCCATGCAAGTCAACTATATCACACCTCGCACCTGCAATTGGTAAGCCATTTTTAAGAGCTGTAAATCGAAAACTCGTAAATCGTAAATCGTGAATCGTAAATGGAAAGAGCGTTCGACGATTTACGATTCACGATTTACGATTTACGAGTTTTTACAGCCCTTTTTAGTAGTCGTAGTCTTCGCCGCCCGGCATCGGAGGCGCGGCCTTCTTCGGCTCGGGCGCGTCGGTGATGGCGGCGTCGGTCGTCAGGAGCAGCCCGGCGATTGACGCGGCGTTTTGCAAAGCGGTGCGGACCACTTTCGTCGGGTCAATGATGCCCGCCGCAACCAGGTCTTCGTAATTGCCGTTGGCGGCGTTGTAGCCCTGCGCCCCCTTAGACGCTTCGACGCGGCCGACGACAATCGCGCCCTCCACGCCCGCGTTCTCCGCGATGCGGCGCAAAGGCTCTTCCAGAGCACGCTTGACGATCTGGATGCCGGTCAGCACGTCTCCGTCTTCGTCCTTCACTTTGTCCAGCGCCTTGGCCGCGCGCATGAGAGCCACGCCGCCGCCCGGCACGATGCCTTCCTGGGCCGCGGCCTTCGTCGCATTCAACGCGTCCTCGACCCTCATCTTGATCTCTTTCATGGCGGTCTCCGTGGCCGCCCCGACGCGTATGACCGCCACGCCGCCGGCCAGTTTCGCCAGCCGCTCCTGCAACTTCTCGCGGTCGTAATCCGACGTGGTCTCCTCTATCTGCGCGCGAATGGCTGCGACGCGCCCCTGAATCGCTTTCGGCTCGCCCGTGCCCTCGACAACGGTCGTGTCGTCTTTACTGACGATGACGCGCTTGGCGGAGCCGAGGTCTGCGAGCGTCACGTTCTCCAACTTGATGCCGAGGTCTTCTGTGATGACGCGCCCGCCCGTCAGCGTGGCGAGGTCTTCGAGGATGGCCTTGCGGCGGTCGCCGAAGGCGGGAGCCTTGACGGCGCAAACCTTGATGGTCCCGCGCAGGCGGTTGACGACGAGCGTGGCGAGCGCGTCGCCCTCCACGTCTTCGGCGATGATGAGGAACGAGCGGCCCTGCTGCGCGACCTGTTCGAGCACAGGCAGCAAATCGCGCATCGCCGCGATCTTCTTCTCGTGAAGCAGAATCAGCGGCTCGTCCAGCACACACTCCATCCTGTCAGGGTTGGTCACGAAGTAAGGCGAGAGATAGCCGCGGTCGAACTGCATCCCTTCGACAATCTCCAATTCCGTCTGAAGCGTCTTAGACTCTTCGACCGTAACGACGCCGTCCTTGCCCACCTGCTCCATCGCTTCGGAAATCAACTGCCCGATCTGGCGGTCATTGTTCGCGGAGACGGTCGCGACGTTGGCGAGTTCTTCCTTGCCCTTGACCTTCTTCGACATGCGCTCAAGCTCCGCGACCGCGCGCTCCGTGCCCAACTGTATGCCGCGCTGCAAGGCCATAGGGTTCGCGCCGGCCGTGACGTTCTTGACGCCCTCGCGGTAGATGGCCTGTGCCAGAACGGTCGCGGTCGTCGTCCCGTCGCCGGCCGTGTCGTTGGTCTTCGTCGCCACCTCGCGCACCATCTGCGCGCCCATGTTCTCGTACTTGTCCTTCAGCTCGATCTCCTTCGCCACCGTGACGCCGTCCTTGGTAATCACGGGCGAGCCGAATTTTTTCGCGAGCACGACGTTGCGGCCACGCGGCCCCAAGGTCACGCGCACGGCGTTCGCCAGCGTGTTCACGCCCTGAAGCATGGCGCTGCGCGCCTCTTCCCTGAACTTCAACTCTTTCGCTGCCACTTAGTTTTCTCCCTCAAAAGTAATCAGTAATCAGTGGTCAGTGGTCGGTGGTCAGTTTGAAAATCAGCTTTTAACTGACCACCGACCACTGACCACTGTTTCATTCCGCCGCTTGCTTCGCTTCACCCTGCGCGCGACCGACCTGGACGCGTGCCGGGCGTAACAGACGATCTCCAAACTTGTAGCCACGGCTGTATTCAGCCGTCACCACTCCGTCGCGCTCCGGCTCGACTTCGATAGTGTCCACGGCCTCGTGCAGCTCGGGGTCGAACTGCTCGCCGACCGAAGCAACCGGCTCAAGGCCGACGGCCGCGAGCGCGCTCTCGAAACTGCTCAGCGTGCCGCGCACGCCGTCCAGCAGAGACTCAAGTGAGCCGCCCTGCTCGGCCGCCGCAATCGCCCGCTGAAGGTTGTCTGCGACAGGCAAAAGTGTAGAGACGAATTCGCCTTTCTCGCGCCGCGCGCGCTCGTCGGCCGAGCGGTTCAGGCGCTGCCTCGTTTCGTCCGTCTCGCGCTGCAACTGCGAGCGCAACTGCTCGAAACGCGACTGCACGTCCGCAACCTTCTGCTCGGCCTCGCGCGTGCGCGCCTCCAACTGCTCGACGTAAGTCGGCTTCAGGCTCGGCGCTTCTTCGCCTACGCCCTCGTCGCCCGCCTCGCGGTCCAGGTTGATGCGACGGCGGTCAGTCACTCTTATCTCCTCGTTCGAGGCCGGCGCGGACGCCTCCACCCGTGCCTCTTCAGACACCTTGTCCTCTTCCATACGACGCCTCTTTTTCTCTCTGCGAAAAGATACCATAATAGTGATAAGTGATGAGTGATAAGTGATGAGTAAGAGCCCGCCTCTTATCACTCATCACTTATCACTTATTACTGAATTTTGATTTCCACCCGGCGCGCTTTCTGCTCTTTACGCTTGGGGAGGCGGACGCGCAGGACGCCGTCTTTGTATTCGGCGCTGATCGCTTTTTGGTCCACGCTCGCGGGCACGCCGAACCTTCTGAGAAAGCGTCCGTGCGGGCGCTCCGTGCGGCGCTGCTCTTCGGCCTCTTCGGCCGCGCGCTCGCCGCGAATCAAGAGCTTGTCATTGTCGAGGTTGATTTCCAGCGCGGCGCGCTCTATGCCGGGCAGGTCAACCGCGATGGTGAAATCCTTCTCCGTCTCGTAAATGTCCGCGGCCGGAAACCAGTCGGCGCGCTCGATCTCCTGCTCGCCCTCTTCCGCGCCGCGCGAGCGCTTCTCCGCCGCGTCCTGAAACAGACGATTCATGCGGTCCTGCAACGTCACCAAATCACGTAACGGGTCCCAATGTCGAGCCATAACACTCAAGGGATGAGGGATGAGCGATGAGGGATGAAGTGAAAGCCCGTTGAATCAAAGATTCACTGAGCGATTCACTCAACACCTTTCATCCCTCATCCCTCATCCCTCATCCCTCCTTTATGCTGCTGCCGCAGCGACTTCGGTCGTGAATCTCATCTCGTCCCCGTCGGCCGTGGCCGTGACGGTCTGCCCCGGCGCGATCTCGCCGCGCAGCAGCTTGACCGCGAGCGGGTTCTGGATGAGCGTTTGAATCGCGCGCTTCAAGGGCCGCGCACCGTACTGCGGGTCGTAACCCTCGCGCGCCAAAAGCTGCCGCGCCGGCTCGTCCAGGACGAGCGTGATGTTGCGCTCCGCGAGCATGGAGCGCAGGCGCTCCAACTGCACGTCAATAATCTCGACGATCTGCTCGCGCGAGAGTTGGTGGAAGATGACTATGTCGTCAATGCGGTTGAGAAACTCCGGCTTGAAGTTTTCGCGCAACTCCTGCGTCACCGCCTCGCGCACCTGCTTCTCATCGCCGCTCGCGGCCTGTATCTCACGGCTCCCGAGGTTCGAGGTCATAATCAACACGGTGTTCTTAAAATCCACCGTCCGGCCCTTCGAGTCGGTCAATCGCCCGTCGTCCAGAATCTGAAGCAGGACGTTGAAGACATCCGGGTGCGCCTTCTCGATCTCGTCGAAAAGAATCACGGCGTAAGGACGACGGCGGACTGCTTCCGTCAACTGCCCGCCTTCCTCGAAGCCGATGTAGCCGGGAGGAGCACCGATCATGCGCGAGACCGCGTGCTTCTCCATATACTCGGACATGTCGAGCCGCACCATCGCGCGCTCGTCGTCAAAGAGAAACTCCGCGAGCGCACGCGCCGTCTCGGTCTTGCCGACGCCTGTGGGCCCCAGGAAGATGAACGAGCCGACGGGGCGGTTCGGGTCTTGCAGTCCGGCGCGCGCGCGCCTGACCGCGTTGGCGACTGCGGTCAAGGCTTCGTCCTGCCCGATGACGCGCTGGCGCAGACGTTCCTCCATCGTGACGAGCTTCTGCATCTCGCCTTCGAGCATCTTCGAGACGGGCACGCCCGTCCACTTGGCGACCACCTCGGCCACGTCCTCTTCGTCAACCTCTTCCTTGAGCATGACGCCGTCGCGCTGCAACTCGGCGAGCTTCTGCTGCTCGGCCGCGAGCTGCTGTTCAAGCTCGGGAATCTTGCCGTACTGAAGCTCGGCGGCCTTCGCCAGATCGCCCGCGTTGCGCGCCTGGTCGAGTTGCAGGCGCAACTGCTCAAGCTCGTTCTTGGCCTCGCGCATGCGGTCAATCTCTTCCTTCTCGGATTGCCACTTGGCCTTCATCCCGGAAGATTTTTCTTTGAGGTCGGCGATGCGCTGCTCTATGTCTTTCAGCCGGGCCTTGGACTTTTCGTCCTCCTCGCGCGAGAGGGCCTGGCGCTCGATTTCGAGTTGAAGAATCTCGCGCTCAAGCTGGTCTATCTCCTGCGGCAGGGAATCAATCTCTATCCGCAGGCGCGAGGCGGCCTCGTCAATCAGGTCAATCGCCTTGTCCGGCAGGAAACGGTCCGTGATGTAACGGTTCGAGAGCGTCGCCGCCGCGACAATCGCGGAGTCCTTGATGCGCACGCCGTGGTGCACCTCGTAGCGCTCTTTCAGGCCGCGCAAAATCGCAATCGTGTCCTCGACGCTCGGCTCGCCGACGTAGACCTGCTGGAAGCGTCGCTCAAGGGCCGCGTCCTTCTCAATATATTTCTTGTACTCGTTGAGCGTCGTCGCGCCCACGCAGCGCAATTCGCCGCGCGCCAGCGCAGGCTTCAACATGTTCGACGCGTCAATCGCGCCTTCGGCCGCGCCAGCCCCGACGAGCGTGTGCAATTCGTCAATGAAGAGCACGATCTGCCCCTGCGCGTTCTCGATCTCTTTCAAGACCGCTTTAAGACGGTCCTCGAACTCGCCGCGATACTTCGCGCCAGCAAGCATGGAGCCCAGGTCAAGACCGACCAGCCGCTTGTTACGCAAAGTCTCCGGCACGTCGCCCGAAACGATGCGCTGTGCCAATCCTTCGACAATCGCGGTCTTGCCCACGCCCGGCTCGCCGATAAGCACGGGGTTATTCTTGGTGCGGCGCGAGAGGACTTGGATGGTGCGACGAATCTCGTCGTCGCGGCCGATGACGGGGTCCAATTTGCCCTGGCGCGCGAGGTCCGTCAGGTCTTTGGCGTACTTGGAGAGCGCCTGATAGTTGGCCTCCGCGTTCTGGTCAGTGATGCGCACGCCGCCGCGCGTCTGCTCTATGACTTTAAGCAGGTCTTCGTGGTTGACGCCGTGCTGGCGCAGGATTTTGCCTGCCTGCCCGTCCTTCTCGTCGGCGATGGCGAGCAGGAGGTGCTCGGTCGAGATGTACTCGTCCTGCATCGCTTGCGCCTGCTTCTCGGCGGCGATGAAGACCTGGATCAGGCGCGAGCTGAAATACTGCTGGCCGCCCTGCACGCGCGGGAAGCGGCCGACGGCCGCCTGCACGTCGTTCAGGACGACCTGCACGTTCGCGCCGAGCTTGCCCAGCACAGGGCGCACGATGCCCTCCGGCTGTTCGAGCATGGCGTAGAGCACGTGCTCCGGCTGGACTTCCTGGTTCTGGTTGCGCTCGGCCACCTCTATGGCCGACTGTATGGCCTCCTGGCCGCGCAGTGTGAATTTATCTAAACGCATAAAAAGTGATGAGTGATAAGTGATAAGTGATGAGTGAAAGAAAGAAGTTTTTACTTATCACTCATCACTCATCTCTCATCACTAATAAATTTACTTGCCGGACGCTTTCAACGTCTTGTCCGACTTTTCGCCGCCGGACGTTTCGGCCTTGGCCTCTATGGTGCGGGGAGTCTTGGCCTCACCGCCTTCGCCCGCGATCTCTATGCGCCGCGCCTTGACCTCCTCGCGCTTGGGCAAGGTGATGCGCAGGACGCCGTTGCGATACTCGGCCGCGATGCCTTCGCCCGAGACGGTCGGCGGCAGCGTGAACGAGCGCGTGAAAGAGCCGTAGGAGCGCTCGACGCGATGGTAGTTGTCCGACTCGTCCCGCTTCTCGAAGCGGCGCTCGCCGCGCAGCGTGATGACGTTGTTCTCGAACGAGAGGTCGAAGTCCTCGCGGTTCATGCCGGGAAGCTCGGCCTCTATGACAATCTGATCCTTGTTTTCGTAGATGTCCACGTTCGGGTTCCAGGCCCCGCGGGCGATGCCCTCGTCGCCGAAAACTCTGGACACGTTGGTCGAAAACAGACGGTTGACTTCATCCTGAAGACTGCGCAGGTCGCGGAATGGGTCGTAACGAACAATGCTCATGAGGAACTTCTCCTTTCCTTTACGGTAATTCTTTTGCAGCCCACGGCCGAAAAACTCTGTAAAGCGGGAGCTTCGGCTTGTGAGCATGGCGGCATGATAAATGTTGAGTCTCTCTTTGTCAAGTCTCGAACGGAAAAAATTTGGGCGGCCCGGCTAAGGGGATTAAATTGCAAAATAGTTAAAGTTAAGCCGGGTAAGGCGAGGGCCGTGGGTGTGCTTCAGTCGAAGCCGAAGAAGCGTTTGATGGAGGCGATGATGCCTTCGGACTCTTTTTCGCCGTCGCCAGCCTCTTCGGGTTTGGCCGTCAGGCCGACGCGGCGCTCGGCGATGATGTGGCTCAGGGAATCAACCAGATTGGGGTTGGTGTCGAAGAGGTGTTTCATGGCCTGTTTGCCGATTTCCAGGACTTCCGTCTCTTCGAGGGCGACGACGTTGGCCGTCCGAGGCTCGCCCGTGAAGAGCGCCATCTCCCCGAAAAAGTCGCCCTCCTGGAGCACCGCGACCGTGCGCGGCTTGCCGTTATCCGTAATCTGGACGCTGACGCGGCCGCTGTGTACGACGAACATGCTTGAGCCCTCGTCGCCCGCGCGGATGACAGATTCGCCGGGCGCGAAGACGTGGCTGACGGAAGCCGCGGCCAGCCGCGCAGTCTCCTCGCTTGAGAGCGGCGCGAAAATGTCCACGGCCGAGAGCCTGTCTATGAAGCCGCTCCCGTCCGCTCCCATGCCGTCGGTCTTGGGCTGGCGGGTGACGTGCAGCGTGCGCGTGGGGAAGGCGAAGTTAACCCCGGCGCGGCGGAAGGCGTACCAGATGCGCTGGCGCACGAGCGCGTCCGTGTCGTTATATTTGGCGTAGTCTATCAGCCAGTATTTGACTTCCCAGTCAACTGAACTGTCGCCGAAGTTCCGTATGCGGACGATGGGGGTGATCTTCTGCGAGACGTTGTCGGCCTCGCGCACGGCTTCGCGGACGATGTGTATGGTCTTGGCGGGCGAGTCCGTGTAGAGCGTGTTGAAGAAGACCAGGCGCGCGTTCAAATTGTCGCGCGGGGCGATATCTATGGACTCCTTCGAGATGCTCGTGTGGCTGGCGAGCACTATGTGATTGGCGAAAGTCCTGATCTTGACGGCGCGCCAGGTGATGCTCTCGACCACGCCCGTCCAGGTGCCGACGGCGATCACGTCGCCGACCTGAAACGGCTTGTCCGCGTGCACGGAGATGCCCGCGAAGAAGTTGCCGAGCGTGTCTTGCAGGGCCAGACCGATGATCGCGCCGAGCACGGCCGAGGTCGTGAAGAGCGCGCCGAGCCCCACTTCCGGGTAGAACGCCTTGAAGATGAGGATGAAGCCGACGATGTAGGCGACAACGGAGAAGGTGTTGCGAATCAGGACCGGCGCTTCGTAGCCGCGCCGCTGCCGGAAGAAGATGCCGAAGAGAATCGCGCTCAGGGCGCGCGTGATGAGGATGGCTAGAATCATCCACAGCACGAGGCCGACGATGTTCATCACCATCCGAAAGTTCTCTTCCTGTTTCTGAACTTCGGCGGCGGGGTCGCTGGCGTGGACAAAGCTCGCCCTGAACCGCGGCTCGAAGAAGTGCAGGCCGTAAAGAGCCAGGACGACGAGGGCCGTAACCAGGAAGAATAAGAGGATTCGATTTTTTGAGCGGGAACGAGCCACGACGGCGTTGATTCCTCTGAAAACTAATCAGGTAAGCCCGAGCAACTTTGCACCTCTTTTTA
>DATFCB010000503.1:0-9510 GCA_035253525.1 Pyrinomonadaceae bacterium
GACCCGGAGGCCGCGCGCGAACGCGCAGCCTCTCACGCCTCACACTTCGTCGGCGAGCGCATCAAGCAGGCCAGACATTTAAATGAAGCGTTCCAGGGCCGCCCGCCGCTCGTCACTTCGCCCTACGACGCGGAGCTGTTCGGTCACTGGTGGTTCGAGGGTCCGCAGTTCATAGACTTCGTCTTCCGCCAGCTTCACTGGGACCAGCACGAGGTCGAGGCCATCGCGCCCGGCGACTTCCTGGACTCCGGCATCCCCATACAGACGCAGCGGCCCTCGCAATCCTCCTGGGGCGAGGACGGCTATTTCAAGGTCTGGCTCAACGAGCGCAACAGTTGGATGTACCCGCACCAGCAGGCGGCCGAAGAACGCATGACGGCGCTCGCCAACAGCCATGAGAGACCGGACGAGTTGACCAGCCGCGCGCTCAATCAAGCGGCGCGCGAACTCCTGCTCGCCGAATCAAGCGACTGGGCCTTTCAGATTTACCAGGGCACCACGGTCGAGTACGCCACGCGCCGCTTCCGCTCGCACATCCGCCGCTTCAACGCCATCGCCGACGACATAGAGCGCGGCCACATAGACGACGAGCGCCTCACCGAAATCGAATCCCGCGACAACATCTTCGCGGAGATTGACTACCTCCATTACAAGTCAGGATGACGAGACGCGGGGACACGGCGACGCGGCGACGCGGCGAGGAAGAGACGGAGGATAATAGTTCCGGGTTTTCTCCCCTCGTCCCCGCGTCTCCGCGTCCCCGCGTCCCGTTAATCATCGGTCATCGAGGCGCGGCGGCCGTCGCACCTGAGAACACGCTCGTCTCTTTCGAACGGGCGCTCGAAGACGGCGCGGACGGCGTCGAGTTCGACGTGCGGCTGGCGCGCGACGGCGTGCCCGTGGTCATTCACGACGCGACGCTCAGGCGCACGGCCTTGAGGCGCGGAATGGTGTCTGGCTTTGCGTCAACCGAACTGGGCCAGATGGACGCCGGGACGTGGTTCAACCTGCGCCGCCCGCGACACGCGCGCGACGAGTACGCGCGCGCGACTATCCCGACGCTCGCCGCCGTCTTCGAGCTGATGAAGAAGCGTGACGCGCTGCTTTACGTCGAGATGAAGTGCGGCCCTGGAGACCGCGCGGCGTTAGCCTCCGAGGTCGCAAAGCTCGTCCGCGATTATTCGTTCAGTGGGCGCGTCGTCGTCGAGAGTTTCGATTTGGCTTCGATAGCCGAGATCAAGCGGCTCGACGCTGCCTTGCGCACGGCGGCGCTGTTCGACCGCAGGCTTTCGCGCCCGGCACCTTCGGCGCGCGGGATGATTAGCCGGGCCATCAAGTGCGGGGCCGACGAGATTGCCTTACATCACAGCCTCGCCACGCGCCGCACCGTTAGCGAGGCCGCGCGCCACGGCCTGGAAACAATCGTCTGGACGGCCGACAATCCTTCGTGGGTCTTGCGCGCCCTGCGTGGCAATGTGCGCGCCATCATCACGAACGACCCTGCGCGGCTCTGCGCGCGGCGTGCTGAGTTGCGTGGGGGCGAGTGATAGACTACGGACTTCGATGGAACGCCCGAAAACTCAACTCGACCGCGTCTTCGTCCGCCCGCAGTACGCGCTTCATTACAGGCGCGCGGCGCGCGTCACCTGGACGAGCGAGGCGCGCGCCGACTATGCCCTGCTGTTTCTGCTCGGTGGAAGACTGCCGGGCCGCGTGCACGACGACGCGTTCGAGCTGGGGGAAGACGATGCGCTGCTCCTTGACCCAGGTGTGATGGCGGCCGCGCGCGCGCGTCACGCCGAATACCTGTCGCTGACGCTCTCGCCCGCCTTCGTACTCGACGCGGCGGCGCGCACAGGACTCGTCGGCGCGGGCGCGAGCGTCCAATTCCGCTCGCACGTCGTCCACGAAGACGCCCGGCTCGCGCGCCTGGCCCGCGACCTGTCCGCGGAATTGGCCCAGGCCGAAGCCGGGCAGGAGGTGGTCGTCGCCGCGCTGATAGAACAAATGGTCGTGCATCTTTTGCGCCACCACTCGAACGTGCGCCGCTCGGAAGAGCTGGAGCTGTCGCGCGTCGGCCTCGTGGACCGGCGCATACGCCGCGCCATAGAGTTGATGCACGCGCACCTGAACCGCGAGCTGCCGCTCGAAGAGATAGCGGCCGCCGCCTTCCTCTCGCCCTTTCACTTCGCGCGCCTCTTCAAGAAACTGACGGGCGCAAGCCCACACGCGTACCTCGCGACCCTGCGCGTGACGCGCGCCCAGTCTCTCCTCGCCGAAACGGACCTCTCCGTCTCGGCAGTGAGCGCCCGCGTCGGCTACGGCAGCCCGAGCCACTTCACCAAAGCCTTCCGCCAGGCGACGGGACTGACGCCGCGCGCCTACCGCGCCGCACTCGTCGGGCGCTGAACGCACCCCTGTCGGCTTGTGTTATCATTCGTGCCCGGAAAGCGAGGAAGCATGTCAGTCCAAATCGCCAAGCACTGGTTCACCGTCGCCGAATATAACCGCATGGGCGAGACCGGCATTCTCAAGGAAGACGACCGCGTCGAGTTGATCGAAGGGGAGATCGTCGAGATGTCACCGATTGGCAGGCGTCACGCCGCGTGTGTCGGACGGCTGACGAATTTATTTAGCAGGCTGCTGGCAGAGAGGGCCATCGTCTGGATACAAAATCCGGTTGTGCTGAACGACTACACGGAGCCGCAGCCGGACGTGGCGCTGCTCAGGCGGCGCGAAGATTTTTACGAGCGGTCGCTGCCCGCGCCCGACGACGTGCTGCTCATCGTCGAGGTCGCGGACACCACGCTCGAATACGACCGCCAGCTCAAAGTCCCGCTCTACGCGCGCGCCGCAATCCGGGAGGTTTGGGTCGTCAATCTGCACGACGAGCAGGTCGAAGTTTACACGCGGCCCGCGGAAGGCGTGTACCAGAGTGTAATTCGGCACGGGCGGGGCGAGGCTATCAACTCCACGGACGCGGCCGGCCTGACTCTGAGCGTGGACGAGATACTAGGATGAAAAGTTTTTCGGCCGAGCCGCCTCGGGCAGCGCTGGCGCTGCGTCGCGTCATGCCCGAAGACGAAAGGCTGCTGTTGGAAATTTACGCCAGCACGCGCGAAGACGAATTGGCACAGATTCCTTGGAGCGAGGCGCAGCGCGAAGCGTTCCTCAAGATGCAGCTCACGGCGCGCGACCGGTCTTATCGCATGTACTATGCGGGGATCGAAGACCGCATCATCCTCTTCAACGATCAGCCCGCCGGCCGCCTCCTGATCGTCCGTGGCGACGAAGAGTTCCGGCTCGCAGACATCGCTCTCCTGCCCGAATACCGTCGCGCCGGAATCGGGACCACGCTGGTCAGAGAGTTGATGGAAGAGGCCGGCCGCGAGCAGAAGCCGCTGCGGCTTCAAGTCGAAAAGTCGAACCCGCAGGCCCGCTCTCTCTACGAGCGGCTGGGCTTTGCGACCACAGGGGAGAACGACACGCATTTCCAGATGGAGCATAGGAAGGGATGAGGGATGAGGGATGAGGGATGAAGTAAAGACAGAAAGCTTTTACTTCATCCCTCATCCCTCATCCCTCATCCCTCCAACAATCGGAGGTCATTAAACGTGCCAGAGTTTTTCACCAAAGAAAGTTTCGCCGAACACCTCAACACAAAATTCCGCATCCCGCTCGAACCGTCGGGCGCGGTCGAGTTGGAGTTGACGGAGGTCGTCAGCACGCTCTCGACGCCGCGGCAGGAGCAGTTCTCCATCTTCTTCCTCGGCCCCGCGAACATCTATCTCCCGCAGAGCACTTACAGCATGAGGCACGACGCGATGGGTGAGGTGGACCTGTTCATCGTCCCCGTCGGCCGCGACTCCGAAGGCTTCCGCTACGAGGCCGTCTTCAACCGCCCGCTCGACCCGCAGGACTGAGCCGCGAACGATCCCCTTTTTATGACTCAAGAAGAGATTCCCGCTGCGCGCCGCGTCACGCTGCGCCCGGTCGCGGCCGACGACGAAGGATTCCTCGTCAAAGTTTACGGCAGCACGCGCGAAGACGAACTGGCGCGCGTGCCCTGGAGCGAGGCGCAGCGCGCCGCCTTCATCCGCATGCAGTTCGACGCGCAGCAGCTTCACTACCGCACGCACAACCCGACGGCCACCTACGACATCATTCTCCTGGATGGGCGCGCGGCTGGCCGGCTCTACGTCGCCCGGCGCGACTACGAGATTCGCATCCTGGACATCACCCTCCTGCCTGAGCACCGGGGCGGCGGCGCGGGGACTCTCCTCCTCAAAGAATTGATGGACGAGGCGGCGAGTGTGGGCCTTCCCCTCAACATCTACGTCGAGAGCTACAACCGCTCGCTCGGCCTCTTCGAGCGGCTGGGCTTTGTGAAAATGGACCGGCCGGACGACGATGGCGTTAATTATCTGCTGGAGTGGCGGCGCGGCTGAAGCCTTAAGTTGATTACTTTAGTTGCCAGACAGGGGATTTGTGATGAAGCAATTGTTCGCATTCTTATTAGTGCTGGCCGCGGCCTCCGCCGCCAGCGGCCAGGGCGCTTGCACGCTGACGCTGGCGCAGGCTCCGACCGTCAGCGGCCTCAGGCTGGGCATGAAGCCTGAAGAGGTGCTGGCGCTCTTCCCCGGCAGCCGCGCCGACAAAGAGATCCGCGCATACCTGACAAGGCCAGCCAGCCTGCTCGGAGTGTCCGAGCTAATCATCAAACCCGAGAGGTATTCGTCGAAGGCGAAATTCGCGGGGGTCAGCCAGGTCTCGATGACGCTGCTGGACAATCGTGTCTTGACCTTCAACATCGGATATACCGGCCCGGAGTACAAACACGTGGACGAGTTCCTGGGGAAGTTTATAGAGGGGAAGAAGCTGCCCGCCGCACACGCCTGGGAGCCTTACGTCGGCATGGACACGCAGTTAAAGACGCTCAAGTGCAAGGGCTTTGAGATTAACGTCTTCGCCGGCGGCAAGAACGTGCGCAATATTAATTACGTGGAACTGACGGACGTGGCGGCGAGGCAAAGGTTAAGGGACCGCAGGGCCAAAGCCAGGGAGAAGAGACCAACCAGTAGACTCCGGCCGATGTGAGGCTGTGCAATCTTCTTCCTCCTCGCGCCTTCACTCTAATTTTACTTCGTGTAGTCTTAGGACGTGCGCCGATTGATGACCGCTTCGTAGTACTCCGGGGTGGTGCGTGTGCGGCGGCCTATGGGGACGAGAAAGAGCGAGAACTTGCCGAGCGCGGCGTGGCGTATGTTGTAGACCTTCTGCTCGATCTTCTGGCCCCGCGAGGCCAGGAAGATGAGCGAGAAAGATTCGTCCAAATTTTTGATCGGCGCGTTGCCGGCCGAAGAGGGGCGCAGGTCTTTGACCTCGACCAGCGTCATGTATCTCCACGTCTTACCGATCAAAATCAGGAACCCTGACTTCACGTAGGGGGCGAAGGTCGCCATGCTGTAATAGCTGACGGGGTCGTTCTGGACCTCTGCCGGAATCTGGAAGTAACCTTCCTGGCGGCGTCCTGTGCCCTGCTGCTTCTGCGCCGAGGCTGGGCCAATAGTCAGGGGGACGCCCGCGCAGGCGGCCGCGACGATTCCGGCTTTAATGAATTTACGACGGGGGATGTTCATGGCACACTTCGTTCCTTGGTCCAAATCTTATCGGGTAGGTCAAACCGCGAGGGTCTGTATCTAGACAACGAGGGTCTGTATTTTTGCTTCCGCGGGATGTTGTATGATGGGAAATCCTGCCCTGCCCGAACAGGACTTTAACAATAAATTGTGCCAGAAGCAATAAAATTTGTCTTGTATTGCAGACGGTGACGGTTTACAATCCCCGCGCCTCGTCAGTTAATTCGTTAGTTAAATTGCAAGACCCTTGACAGCCGCTACTTTAATGGGCCATGCAAAATCTGCGTCGAAAGTAGGGCTTCACAACAAGCATTACACTCGCGGTTAGTTTTCTTCCAGAGGGGCGCTCTTTAACCCGATTCCAACTGTCCGACAAAGTTCTATCTGGCAATCAAGCCCAGAGGAGAGAAATCTATGGCCGAACCTTTTTTGTCTGAAATCAGAATCATGAGCTTCGAGTTCGCGCCGAAGGGCTGGGCCTTATGCAACGGCCAGCTACTGCCGATCAACCAGAACCAGGCGCTCTTTTCCCTGCTCGGCACGACCTTCGGCGGCGACGGGCGCGTCAACTTCGCGCTCCCGGACCTGCGTGGTCGCACCCCCATCCACGTCGGCTCGGGGCACACGCTCGGCGAGCGCGGCGGCGAGCAGGCGCACACGCTCTCGATTGCCGAGTTGCCGACACACACCCACGTCGCGAACGGGACTTCAGCCAACGGTGACACGCCCGTGCCGACATCGAACGTATTGGGCCAGGCGCTCAACGCCTACCGCGCTGCTGACAATTTGATTACCATCAACGCGGGCACGATCACGAACACCGGCGGGAGCCAGGCGCACCTGAACATGCAGCCCTTTCTGATACTCAACTTCTGCATCGCCTTGCAGGGCATCTTCCCATCGCCAAACTAAGGAGACACACATGGCACAACCATACGTTGGTGAAATCAGAATGTTCGCGGGCAACTTCGCCCCGGCGGGATGGATGTTCTGCGAAGGCCAGTTGCTCCCCATCTCCGAGAACGAAACGCTCTTCCAGTTGATCGGCACGACTTACGGTGGCGATGGGCAAAGCACTTTCGCGCTGCCGGATTTGCGCGGGCGAATCCCGGTTCACCAGGGCCAGGGCTTCATCCTGGCCGAGACGGGCGGGGCCGAGGAGATTACGCTGACGGTCAATCAGATTGCGGCGCACTCGCACCCGCTGCTGGTGTCGAGCGGCCCCGGCACGGGCAACACCCCGCAGACCAGCTTATTGTGCGAGCAGCCGACGCTCAGCATCTATCTCGACGGGCAGTCCCCGAACTCGCCCCTCAACCCTGCGGTCGTCAGTTCGACGGGCGGGAGTCAGCCGCACACTAACTTTCAGCCCTACCTCTGCGTGGACTTTATCATCTCGCTCTTCGGGATTTTCCCCAGCCCAACATAAGGAGAACATTTATGGCAGACCCGTTTGTCGCTGAAATACGCATCTTCCCCTTTAACTTCGCACCTAAAGGCTGGGCTTGGTGTGACGGGCAACTTCTGCCCCTCAGCCAGAACACGGCGCTCTTCTCTCTGCTCGGCACGACCTACGGCGGGAATGGCAAGTCGAACTTCGCGCTCCCGGACTTACAGGGGCGCGCTCCGATGCACCCAGGCCAGGGACCCGGACTCTCGCTGCACGACCTCGGAGAGACCGGCGGCAGTGAGACGGTGACGCTGCTCGAATCGGAAATCCCCGCGCACTCCCACGGGTGGCGGGCCTCGACCGACGACGGCGATCTGAAGGCTCCGACGCCGTCGCGCTCTCTGGCGCGCTCCATCGGTGGGTCGCTCTACAAGATCAGCAGCCCGTCGCTGCCGCCGCTCGTCAACATGGCCCCGGAGGCGCTGCCGCCGGCCGGCGGCGACCAGCCGCACAACAACATGCAGCCGTATCTGACCTTCTACTTCTGCATCGCCCTCCAGGGCGTCTTCCCGCCCAGAGGGTAAGGCAAAAGTAAAAAGGTAAAAGTAAATAAGGCGGCGAACCACTTTCTATTAAATGTGGTTCGCCGCCTTCCTTTTGCCTTTTTAATTTTTGGTAGCCGTTCAGTTTCAAACAGGACGAAGAAAAAGCAATCTCACGCTGGAGGGGCAAAAGGCGCTAAGAAGACAGCCAGGAGTAAGACAGCGGGCCTGGACCGGAACGCCCGGGGCGTTGGAGTCTACAGTCTGGCGAAAAGCCGTAAAATTGGCCCTGCGTGAGCGAATAGACGCAGTTTTCCAGAGAATTCTTACAAAACTCTTTGTGTATTTGGCCCTGTTGTGTTACTTTTTACGCTCCGTTCGCGGAGAGCGCTGCCGCGCTTCGGCTCACGGTCACTCCTTAAATTATAGACTTGAAGAAGCATCGCTATTATTTCCGATAGAAGAAGGCGGCAATTGCTGGCCGGTAATGTCTCACTCGTAACTTAGTCATCCCTTCCTCGTTGATGAAGGTGCGGTCTTTCCCGTTGGTCTTTTGTCTGGTTGTCCGAATTTGCAATTAAGCTCGATCCCATCAGCAATCCAGTTCCCTCGCGGCCGAACTCTGTCTCCGGGCGCGTAGCTTCCGTTTGAAGGAGAAATCATGAAAAGATTCCCCCACACGTCGTCCCACAGCAACCTGAGAGTCTTTACCTCATGCCTGCTCTCCTTCCTGATGCTCCTTGCGCCCGTCGCGACGCTGGCCGGCTCCGTCAAGGCTGCGGAGGCCAACGCCGCTGCGGCCGAATCTCAGGGCAAGCTGACGCCGGACCAGAAGATGGAATCGTTCCTCTTCAACGCGCCCCTGCCCGCCGCGACCCCAGACATGTCGGCCACGATGACGGACGCCTTCGCAGACGGCGACGGCGACACCAAGGCCGAGTTCGGCGAAACCATCACCTACACGGCCGACATCACCAACAATGGTCCAGTGGACGCCACGGGCGTCAGCTTCAACTCCACCATAGACCCGAACACGGACTTCGTCGCCGGCTCGGCCAAAGTCTCGCCGCTGGCCTTCAACGACAGTTACGTGGCAACCAAGGACACCACGCTCACGGGCGGGGCCAGCCTGCTCACGAACGACACGGGCCTGCCCGGCACGCCGACGCTCGTCGTCTCGGCCGTCGTCGGCTGCGCGGACGTGACCGCGCCCTTCGACAACTGCGCCACCACGGCGGGGGGCCAGGTGGACGTTAACGCCGACGGAACCTTCACCTACGACCCGCCCTCCGGCTTCGAGGGCTCGGACACTTTCAACTATACGATCTCGAACGGCGTGACCCCGCCGAACCCCGGCGTTGACGACACCGCCACCGCGACGTTCAACGTGGACGCCGCCCCGACCGTTACCATGACCACGCCGGCTGACAACGCCCTGGGCGTTGACCCGACCTCCAACATCACCGTCACCTTCAGCGAGCCGGTTAACGTGACCGGCACCTGGTTCACCATCTCCTGCACGACTTCGGGCGCGCACACGGCGACCGTCTCGGGCGGCCCGACCACCTTTACGCTCAACCCGGACACGGACTTCGTCGGCAACGAGACCTGCACGGTGACCATCGTCGCCGCACAGGTCACGGACCAGGACTCGAACGACCCGCCCGACCAGATGGCGGCCGACTACGTCTTCGACTTCCAGACCGACGCCCCGCCCGCTGTGACGACCACCTCGCCCACCAACGGCGCTGTCGGCGTCGCGACCAACGCTAACGTCATCATCAACTTCTCGGAGAACATTACCCACACGGCCAGCGCCTTCAAGATCGAGTGCCCGGCCCCCGGCAACTTGCAAACCTTCGTAGCGAGCGGCTCAGGGACAAACCAGATCACGCTCAACCCGACCGCGGACCTGCCCGCGGGCACGACCTGCACGGTC
>DATFCB010000504.1:0-2377 GCA_035253525.1 Pyrinomonadaceae bacterium
GGTTGGACTCCCGACGTCGTCCGCACAGCCCTCATCAACACTGCTACGAACATGCGTAGTGAGAGCGGGGCGGCGAAAGCAGACGGCAGTTCAGCCGATTCGATCCTAGCACCGAGGGCGGTTCCGGGTTGCCCGCGGCGAGCAGGTGGAACTGTGGGACTTTGCCCGTCAGCGTCCCCGGCTTGAACAGCTCGTGGCCGACGGGGGGCGTGCCCGTCAGCTTTTCCGCCTCCTCGCTCATCCCCTCGACGCCGAGGCGCAAGCCCTCTGCCTCTTTCAAGAGGTCTTTGCGCTCGGCCGTCTGGTGCTTCACCTGCACGGGCTTCGTCTCGTCTTTCAAGAGTGGGTAACGTAGCCCCTCGTAAGCGGGAACTTTTGCCGCAATCTCCTTGAAGACGTTGCTCGCAGACATCTGGAAATTGAAATCAACTTCGAGCGCGCGGGCCAGTTGCGCCGTAATCATCCAGTCCTGTTTGGACTGGTGCACGGGCGGGATTGATTGGCGCACGCGCTGCACGAGGCCGCCATTGTTCGTGAAAGTCCCGTCGGTTTCGGCGAAAGACGCGGCCGGGAAAATCACGTCCGCGTGACGCGTCGTCTCCGTCTCGAAGAGTTCCTGAACGACCAGGAAGTCCAGCTTCGAGAGTGCGTCTTCGCGCCCGCTCAATTGGTCTGGAAGAAAACTGCCCGCGATATACAGCGCGCGCACTTCTGTGCCAGCCGCGTCGAGAAGCTGGCCGGCGTTGCGCCCGCCGCGCATCAGGCCCATGTCGTGCACGCCGACGCTGTTGTTGTAGAGCGGCAAGGGGTGCAGGAGCACGCGGCGCGCAGCGGTCGAGAACGCGTAAGGGAGCTGTGCCAGAATCGCCTGCCCGGCCTGGCTCAACTCGCCGCCGAACATGACGACAACGTCGCCCTCCGTCTCGTTCAAGGTCTGACGAAGAGTCTCAAGCTCTTTGACCTCTACGCCGAGCTTGCGCGCGGCCAGCGCGTTCTGCGCCGGGTCGGCCAGGGCCAGCACGCTTGCGTCCTCCGAGCCGGGGCGGATGTGTATGAACTGCGTGGCGCGCTCCCTCAGGCGAATCTCGCGGCTGTTGACGATGATTAGTTTCGCGCCGCCGTTGCGCACGGCCTGGCGGATTTGCCTGCCCGTTAAGGGCTGCAATTCTTCGGGCTCGCCGCCGATGAGCAGGATAGTTTTCGCGTGGCGTATGTCGCGGTGCGTCGCAAGTGCGCCGCCCAGATTGTCGAAGAAGGGAACGAGGCTGAAGGCGTCCGTCGCCGCGTAGTTCTCGGTCCCGACGACTTCCGTTGCGAACCTGTAGAGCGCGTAGTTGGCTTCGTTCGTGATGCGCGGACTCCCCACGACGGCGATTGCCGACGCCCCGTGCTCGTTGGCAACCTCTTCGAGTTTTTTGGCCGTGAAGGCAATCGCCTCGTCCCAGGTCGCGGGGATGAGCTTGCCGCCCTTGCGGTAGCGAATCATGGGCGTGCGCAGCCGCTCCTCGTGGTTGACGAACGGGTGGCCGAAGCGACCCTTGATGCAGAGAAATTCGCCGTTGTGCCCGTTGACGTAGCGGTCGCGCGCGACCGAACGCATCAGGACGCCTGCGCGCGAGCCGAGAGACATCTCGCAGCCGTCGGAGCAGAACGAGCAGGTCGAGACCGTTTGCTCCAACTCCCAGGGCCGCGCCTGGTGGCGGTAGGTCGCGTCGAGCAGGGTCCCGGTCGGACAGACCTCTATGCAGTTGCCGCACTGCGAGCAGTTGAGCCAGCCGCCGTAAGTCCCTATGACGGTGTGCGCGCCGCGCCCGCCCGCTTCGATGGCGTCCTCGCCCATCCACTCGTCGCAGACGCGCGTGCAGCGTTTGCAGAGGATGCAGCGTTGCGGGTCGTTGGCGACAATCGGCGAGAGGTATTTTTCGGGCGCGGCGTTCTTCGGCTCGGTGAAACGCTCTTCGAGGTTGCCCCAGTCGAAGGCCATCTCCTGCAACTCGCACTCGCCGCCGCGGTCGCAGACAGGGCAATCCAGCGGGTGATTGGCGAGCAGAAACTCGACCATCGCGCGCTGCGCCTTCTCAATCTCGTCGCTTTGGGTCGTCACAATCATCCCGTCCGTACAGGTGATCGTGCAAGACGTTTGCAGCTTAGGCATCTTCTCGATACGCACGAGACACATCCGACACGACGCCTGAAGCGCCAGGTCCGCGTAGTAGCAGAACGAGGGAATCGAAAACCCCTCCTCGCGGCACACGTCAATCAACCGCGCGCCCTTCGCGACCTGAAAATCCCGTCCGTTGATAGTGACTTTGATTAGCTCTTGTGACATCTTAATAAATAGGTTTACGTTTTAGAGTTTGCCAATTGTTCGGGTTCA
>DATFCB010000505.1:0-6106 GCA_035253525.1 Pyrinomonadaceae bacterium
CGCCGCGCAATTGCCGCGACGCGTGAGTCGCTCTCCGAGACGATTGACAACGTCTTCCAGGGCCGCAAGAAGATTGACGCGGAGCTTTTGGACGAACTCGAAGAAGCGCTCATCGCCGCCGACATCGGCGTCCCGACGACGCTGCACATCCTTGAGACTGTGCGCCGCGGAATCGCGCGCAACCAGATTAACGACATCGAAGCCCTGAAGCAGGCGATCAAAACTGAACTGCTAAGCATCCTTCAGGCTTCAGAGGGCGGCGGCATCGCCTCGGAGACGGGTGTGCCGGAAAACGTCTCGCCCTACGTGATGATGATCGTCGGCGTCAACGGGGTGGGCAAGACGACCACCATCGGCAAATTGGCACAGCGCATCAAGGCCGAGGGCAACGACGTGCTCATCTGCGCGGCCGACACCTTCCGCGCCGCCGCCTCCGACCAACTCGCCATCTGGGCCGAGCGCACGGGCGTCCCGCTGATTCAGCAGAAGCAGGGGACTGACCCGGCCGCGGTCCTCTTCGACTCGCTCAAGGCGGCGAAGGCGCGCAACTCGGACGTGTTGATAGTGGACACGGCCGGGCGGCTGCACAACAAATCGAACTTGATGGCCGAGTTGGAAAAGATGAAGCGCGTCGCCGGGCGCGAGGTCGAGGGCGCGCCGCACGAGACGTTGCTCGTCGTTGACGCCGTCACGGGACAGAACGGGCTTGAGCAGGCGCGGCAATTCCTGAAAGTCGCGGGCGTGACAGGGATAGTTCTGACCAAGCTCGACGGCACAGCCAAGGGCGGCATCGCCGTCGCCATCGCCAAGGAATTGAACCTGCCGATCCGCTACGCCGGCATCGGCGAAAAAGTTGACGACCTGGTAGTCTTCGACCCGGAGCAATACGTCAACAGTCTATTTGAATAAAATGCCAGGCATTCCTTTGCGTCTTTGCGCCCTTGCGTGAAACCGTTTTCTCACGCAAAGACGCAAAGGTGTTGGGCCGCGTAGAAGCTTGAGTTTTGAAATCATCTCTTATTTTGGAAGTAAGTCTTGACCTCTGAGCTTGACGAACGAATGATGCGGCGTGCCTTGGAGCTTGCCGCTCGTGGCATGGGGCAGGTGAGTCCTGGGCCGCTCGTCGGCTGCGTCGTCGTCTCGCCCGGCGGCGAGGTCGTCGGCGAAGGCTTCTACGTTTACGAACAGGTCAGGCACGCGGAGACGGTCGCGCTCGAACAGGCGGGCGAGCGTGCGCGCGGCGCTACCGCTTACGTCTCGTTGGAGCCGCACGCGCACCAGGGCCGGACGCCGCCCTGCACGGAAGCGCTCATCAGCGCGGGCGTCGCGCGCGTCGTCGCCCCCATCGAAGACCCTAACCCGCTCGTCTCGGGCAGCGGCTTCGCGGCCCTGCGCGCGGCGGGCCTGGAAGTCCAGACCGGATTGCTTGAGCGAGAAGCCGCGCGTCTCAACGAAGCCTACGTCTACTCGATTCGCAACGCGCGCCCCTTCGTTCATCTCAAACTCGCTTCATCGCTCGACGGCAAGATAGCCACGCGCACCAACGATTCGCGCTGGATCACGGGCGCGGAGTCGCGCGCACGCGTCCAGGAATTGCGCCACCAGTCGGACGCGATTCTCGTCGGCGCTGGCACAGTTCAGGCGGACGATCCGCTTTTGACGGACCGCTCGAACCGCCCGCGCCGCAAGCCCCTCGTGCGCGTCATCCTTGACGAAAGGCTGTGCCTCTCGCCAGAGTCGCAACTCGCCAGGACCGCCCACGAAGTTCCTACGCTCGTCTTCGCCGCGGAGGGCGCGGACGACGCGGCCGCCGCCGCTCTGTCGGGGCAAGGCGTGGAAATCGTCAAAGACGCGGGACGCGGGCGTGACCTTCGCCGCGTGTTGGGCCAATTACACGAGCGCTCCATCCGCAGCGTGCTTGTCGAAGGCGGGGCGCAGGTCGCGGGCGCTTTCCTGGACGCAGGGCTGGTTGACAAGGTGAGCTTCTTCGTCGCGCCCCTCATCGTCGGCGGGCGCGACGCACCGACGGCCATCGGCGGGCTCGGGGCCGAGAAGCTTGCCGACGCCGTCAACCTTCAGAACGTCGAGGTCATTCATCACGGGCGCGACATCGAAGTGACCGGCTACGTTTCAAGGGATGAGGGATGAACGAAGGGATGAGGGATGAAGTAAAGAAAAACAGGTCTTCTTTCATCCCTCATCCCTCATCCCTCATCCCTCCGAAGAAGCGTTTCGGACAAAATTTTCTAGCGGACGAGCGCGTGGTCGAGAAGATTGTCAGGGAAGTCGGCGCGCGCGGCGACGAGACGATTGTCGAGATCGGGCCGGGGCATGGGGCTTTGACCGCGCGACTTCTGGAAGACGCTGGGCGGCTCGTCGCCGTCGAGTTCGACCGTGACCTAATTCCTTTACTCAACGAAAAATTCGGCGCGCGCGCTAATTTTGAATTAATCGAAGCGGACGCCCTGGCGGTTGATTTTTGTGCCATCATCAAACCAGCCCCCCGCGCTCGCGTCGTCGCCAATCTCCCTTACTACATCTCTACGGCAATCCTTCAACGACTCGTCGAACAACGAGCGTGCCTGGCGGAGATGGTGCTGATGTTGCAGCGCGAGGTGGTCGAGCGCCTCACCGCGCCGCCCGGTGCGAGCGAGCGCGGATATCTCTCCGTGCTGGTCGAGGCTTATTGCGAGGCTGAAGCGCTCTTCGACGTGCCGCCTTCCGCTTTCCGCCCCGTCCCCAAAGTTTGGAGCACCGTGGTACGGCTGCGCGTGCGCGAGCAAGTCGCGGTCGGCGTCCGGGATCAGCAACTGCTGTGGCGCGTCGTCAGCACGGGCTTCGCGCAGCGGCGCAAGACAATCTTCAACAACCTGCGCAACGCGCCAGACGAGCTGCGCTCGCGGATTGAAACGGCTGGCGGCGCGGGCGGCGTCCTCGAAAGCGCGGGCGTAGACGCGAAGCGACGCGCCGAAACCCTGACAGTCGAAGAGTGGGGAAAGCTCGCCCGTGTGCTCGAACAATCCTGAGAATGTGCCAATTGTCAGACGGCGTATTCGCGGGCCACAGCCGATTTCTTCTTAGCCTTCTTGCCGACGATGTACAACTCGACGGCTATCAGGTTAGGGACCCAGGAGAGCCAGGCGACGGTTGTGTAGGCAGCTACGAAAGAGAAGCCGAGTAGCATTAAGAGAGGCAGCCAGAGGCGCAGCGTGACGGCGGCGAAGGTCAGGGCGTAGTTGCGTATCATCCACTCGCGGTGGGCCTCGTAATCGCCCTGACGGACGCGCCTGTAAGCCATCACTCCAGTCACCAACCACAGAATCGCAAGGCCGCTGAAACCTATCTGCGCAGGCAAGCCCCCGAAAGCGATGGCCGCCATGTACAGCCCCGCGACGCCCCCTACGAGGATCGCCGTCAGGTAAACGCGGCCAAGCCATCTGTGAAGTGAGAGAGACCTGTTTCTGAGGCCGGTCCAAAATTGCCAGGGGCCGAGAATTAATGCCACGGTCCCGCCGAGCACGTGGACCAGGAACATGGGAAGGTGGTCTGCGAACTTCTGTCTGAACGGCTCGCCAGCGGCGATTTCCGGCCTGACTATGAAGTAGCGTAGGGAAACGACCGTGACGGCCGCCGCGAGCAGCAGCATTAGAGACCAGCCTGTAACTCTGAGCGCGCGGGCCATGCCTTTAGTACGCCGCTCGCGAGAGGCAGGTTTCAACGGAAAAGGCAGAAACGCAACTGTCAGGGAGCGTGCACGGCGCGGGCGTTACAGGCGCGCTCACTGACGTTCGCGTTTCCGCCTTAGTCCTGTGTTATACTGTCCGGCTAAATTCCACCCGGTGGAGATGTCTATAGTAAGCATCCCGGCCGGGTGTCTAAGGAGAGTAGAGTAAAGTACAAAGTGGGTAATGTGTTAGAGATCATCCCGCTCGGCGGAGTCGGCGAGTTCGGGATGAATTGTATGGCCGTGCGCTACGACGACGAGATGATCGTCATTGACGCCGGCATGGGATTCCCGGAAGAGAGCGTCTACGGCGTTGACGTGTCTGTCCCGGACTTCGATTTTCTCGAAGAGTACCGTGACAACATCACCGCCATCGTGCTCACGCACGGGCACGAGGACCATCTGGGGGCGCTGCCCTACATCCTCAAAAAATTCAATGTGCCAGTTTACGCCTCGCATTTTACGGCGGGGCTGGCCGACCGCAAACTCGAAGAGCATGACCTGCTCGACGACGTGCTGATTCACCGCGTCGAGCCGCGCCAGGTGGTCGAGCTGGGCCCCTTCACGGTCGAGTTCATACGCGCCTCACACTCGCTCGTTGACTGCTTCTCGCTCGCCATCCGCACGCCGGTCGGCACGATTGTTCACACGGGCGATTATAAGGTGGACGAGACGCCCGTCATCGGCGAGCCGATTGACCTGCGGACGCTTCGCAGCTACGGCCAGGAGGGCGTGCTGGCTCTCCTGTCGGACTCGACCAATGCGACCGTGCCGGGCCGTACGCCCTCTGAGCGCGCGGTCATCCCCGCCTTTGAGGAAATCTTCGGAGAATCCACAGGGCGCATCGTCGTCGCCGCCTTCGCCTCTTCGATTCACCGCATACAGATCGTCCTCGACGTGGCGCAGCAGTTCGACCGCAAGGTCTGCGTCCTCGGGCGCTCCATGCAGAAGAACGTGGAGATCGCGGACGAGCTTGGTTATCTGGACATACCCGATGGGCTGCTCGTGAGCCTGAACGAGACGAAGAATTTGGACGACGACGAGATAGTGTTTCTCGTGACGGGCTCGCAGGGCGAGCCGCGCGCGGCGCTCTCGCAGATGGCGACGCAGAGTTACAAGGGGCTGACGATTGAGGAGGGCGACACGGTCGTGCTCTCGGCGCGCATCATCCCCGGCAACGAGCGCTCCATCTCGCGTCTCATCGGCAACATCTACAAGCGCGGCGCGAACATCATCGAAGAGAAGCGCCGCCTGATTCACGTCAGCGGGCACGCCTCGCAGGAAGACATCAAGATTCTGACAGAGGCCGTGCGGCCCAAGTTCGTTGTGCCAATTCACGGCGAATACAGGATGCTCTTCCGCCACAAGGAGTTCATCAAGAATCACCTCAACTACGACGAAGAGAACATCATCCTGATCGAGAACGGCGACGTCCTGGAACTGGACGGCGAGCGGGCCGTCGTGGTGGACAAGCGCGAGGTCGGTCGCACCTTTATTGACGAGACGGGCTTCGAGGAGATTGACGCCGAGACGGTGCGCCAGCGTCGCCAACTCGCCTACGACGGCGTCGTCTCGCTCGTCGTCACAATCAACGAAGAGACGGGCGAACTGGAATCGCCGCCGGAAATCGTTGCGCGGGGCTTATTGGGAGACGACGGCTCGAACGGCTTTATGAAAGACGCGCAGCGCGTCGTGACTCAGGCCATAGAGAACGCGCCCAAAGCCGAGCGCCTGGACACGTCACTGCTCAAAGAGCATGTGCGGGTCGGACTCAAGCGTTTCATACAGAAGCAGACCGGGGCCAAACCCATCATCCTGCCTGTGATCGTTCAGGTCTAAGAGCAGTGGGCAGCACGGACATCGCGGAGTTGTTGCGCGGGGCGAGGGTTTTGGTCGCCCCGGCGACGTTCTTCCTGGTCGGGTTGCGGCACGAAGACTGGGCGCGGCTGCTTGAGAACCCGGAGCTGAGCCCGCGCGGGAGCGCGCCCTTCATGCTCCTGAAGGACGAGCACGAAGTCACGCTGCTCTTGGACGAAGAGGACTGGCGCACGATGCGTCACGCCGCGCGCGACGCCCGCGTCGAAGGCGACTTCCGGCTGCTCACCTTCGACCTCGTGCTCGCCTGGAACGTGGTCGGATTCATGGCGCTCGTGACGCGGATTCTGGCCGACGCAGGCGTGAGCTGCGGCGCTCTCTCCGCCTTCTCGCGCGACCACCTGCTCGTCAAACAGGACGACCTCGCAACAGCCCTGCGCGCCCTCGGGCCGCACGTCGCAGAGTTGTGTTAACACTTTGCGTCTTTGCGCCTTTGCGTGAGATAAATTTCGCGCTGGAGGCGCAAAGTCGCAAAGGAATTGAGTGGGTCAAACAGTAATGGCCTTT
>DATFCB010000506.1:0-11353 GCA_035253525.1 Pyrinomonadaceae bacterium
CCTCCAGCGTGAGGTTAATTTCTCGCAAAGGCGCAAAGACGCAAAGGGGTTGAATGAGTTTGTGGGATGATGGATTTACTCGGCGGAGACTTTCAGGAGCGCGAGGCGTTCGACGACGCGCCCGTTCAGCAAGTGCTCTTCGATTATCTCGGGCACGTCGGAGGCGCGAACCTGCGCGTACCAGATGCCGTCCGGGTAGACTATGACGGCGGCCCCGACGGCGCAGAAGCCGACCGAGCTGCAATCCGTCAGGATGATGCTGCCCTTCGGATTCTTCCCCTTCTTCTCTTTGCCGAACAGCAGCCCGCGCTCCGTCAGTTCCTGCTCGAAAGCCGCCTTGACTTCGGCGCTCCCCACGGCCGAGCAGGAAGTCCCGTTGCAGACGAACACGTGATGACGAATCGGCGCGTAAGCCACCGGGGCCAGCGCGCAGACCTTCTCTTTACCTTCGCTGAATGAAATCCTGCTCATCGCTTCCGACATGCTAACACGGCACAGTTTTCCGTGGAAATTGCGGCCGTTTTAATCGCGGCCCGGCGCGTGCCAATTCCTTTGCCCGCGCTGCGAGTCTTATTGTAATATGGCTGCTCAGGGGGCGACCGCTCGACTGTGGACCGCGCGAGTGTCAGACGTGGTCGTCGAGCGGTCGCCTGATTATTGCCCCGAAGAAGTTTTGAAGGCGCGCTGTATGGCGAGTAGTTTAGTAATTCACATCGCGGCAGGCGAAGATAAGCATACCGAAGTTCTTTCGCAAGAACGCATCCGCATAGGCTCGGGCGAGGGCTGCGACCTGCGCCTGCGGGCCGAGGCTTTCGGGTCGGCCGAAGGCGACGACGCGCCCCGCCTGCTGGTCGAACTGGCGCGCTCGAACGGCCACTATCGCGTCAAGGACTTCGACCAATCGCTGGACCTCACGCACAACGGCAAGCCGCTCTCGGCGGGCGCGAAGATTAAGGACGGCGACGAGGTGCGCTACGAGCCCACGGGACTCGCCCTCTCATTCTTCCCCGTGCGCGATCTCCCGGCCGTCGTCGTCAGCCGCCAGCAGACGCAGGTCGCTCCCTTCATCGAAAACGCAGCCATCGAGTCGCGCGCAACCACGCGCCGCGACGACGCCAAAGTCTTCCTGCGTGAGTTCACGCGCGAACTGGTGCGCGAGATCAGGCCGACGACCAAGATCGTCACGCTTCTGCTCGCACTCGCGCTCGTCGGCGGCGTCCTCTATCTGGGCTTCGGCCTCTACAACGAGCTGAAGACGAGCCGGCGCGTCAGCGATGACCTACGCGGCCAGGTCTCGCAGTTGAAGGACCAGATTTCCAAGACCAATTCGGAAATCACGAACCTGGACAAGTCGAACCAGAACATAGTCGCCAGCCTCTCGCTCGCGCCGAAGTTGAGGAGCGACTACGGCGGCGGCGTCTGCATGATTCTCAGCAGCTACGATTTCGTGGAACAGGGGACGGGCCGCCCCTTGCGCTACCCCGAGTTGCAGACCAACGAGGACGGCACGGTCATACAGGGCGGCGACGAGCAGACGCAACTGACGCCCGAAGGCGCTGGCGCGGTCGCGGAGTTTCAGTCGGTCGGCTCCGGCTTTCACGTCGGCGACGGCTACGTCCTGACCAACCGCCACGTCGCGCACCCCTGGCTCGCGGACGAGCGCGTGCAGATTCTTAACAGCAGCGTACGCGGACAGCCGCGTCTCAAGAAGCTCGTCGCCTACTTCCCGGACCACCCGCAGCCCATCACGCTCAAGTTCAAGCTGGCTGCGCAACGCGAAGACCTGGCCGTCTGCATCTTCGACGTGGAGGAGCGGCCGAAAGATTTGCCCGCGCTGCCGCTCGACAAGGACGCCACGGCGGCGGCCGTCGGCAAGACGGTCGTGCTGATGGGCTACCCGAACGGGCCGGACCGACTGCTCGCGCTGCGCGACGACGCCGAAGCCTACATGATACGCGCGCGCTGCGGCGCGTCGCTCGAATCGCTCCTCGGCTGCCTGTCGGAGAAGAACCGCATACAGCCCTTGACGACACAAGGGAACATCACGGACCTGGACGTGCACCGCGTCGTCTACGACGCGCGCACGGCCGAGGGCGGCTCCGGCGCGCCGCTCTTCGGGCAATCGGGCCGCGTCATAGGCGTCAACTTCGCAATCTTCACGGAGAACACGGCGTCGAATTTCGCCGTGCCGATTCGCTATGCCTTCAAGCTGCTGGAGCGCGCCGGCTGGGTCGAGCCCACGGCCCCCGAGGAAGTAAACACAGAGGCGGGCGAGAATTCAAACCAGGCTGCGCCGCCGCGCGCAGGGGGCCAGCCCCCCGCCAACTCGTCGCGCCCTGACCGCTAAGGTCTTTAAAATCCCTGGCGCGATTCTTTCTTCTCTCCTCCGATGTTCGTAAATCGTAAATCGTGAATCGTAAATGGAGAAAGGCGGTTTCCATTCACGATTTACGAGCGGTTTTTGACAGAACGCTTTCAGTCAGTATAACCTTGCGCCTTTTGTTGCTCGCTCCGGTTCAAAGAACCTTCGCGCGCGTTACTTTTTATCTTTTGGAGCAGTCATCAAACTCGTGTCCGCATCGGCAGCAACGGTCGTCACGGCTAAAATCAACCCGGAGCGTTTCGTGGACCGCGGCGTGCGCTCCGCGAGCCGCGCTCTCATCATCTCGGCCCTGGCGCTGATAGTTCTCGTGGGCTTCGGCTTCCGCGCCGTCCAACTCGGCGCGGAAGGCTTGAGCGAAGACGAACTGAACAAGCTGAACGCCGTTCAGGACTACCGCACGAACGGCCTGACGGCGGCCAACGGCGAGCACCCGATGTTGATGAAAGCGCTCTTGACGGCGAGCGTCGTCGCCGTCGAGCAGTGGAACGCGTCCTCGATTGTCGAGAGCTACCCGTCTTTGCGCGTCTCGACCGAAGCGGCGCTTCGCCTGCCGGGCGCAATCCTCGGCGCGCTCACGGCGCTCCTCATCTTCCTGATCGTCTCCGAACTCTTCGGCATAGAGGTCGCGCTCATCGCGGCCGCCCTGTGGGCGCTCGACCCGGCCGGCATAGCATTCAACCGCATCGCCAAGGAAGACAGCTTCTTCCTCTTCTTCTTCCTGCTCGCCAACGTCTTCTGGCTGCGCGGGCAACGCGTCGCCGAGAGCGGCGAAGGAAAGCCGGAGCCTTACTACTGGGCCACGGCCGCGGCGTTCGGCGCGATGATGGCGTCGAAGTATTTGCCGCACTTCCTGGCAATCAGCGTCAGCTACTACTACATCTTTCAGGGCATCCCGGCGACGCGCTGGCGCGTAGGGAAAAAGAAGTGGCTCATCTTCTTCGCGGTCATGGGCGTGGCGTTCGTGATTTTCAACCCGACTATTTTGCTGCCGGGGACGTGGCACGAGATGCGTGTCTTCGCGGGCGAGAAGCGCATCGGCCACGACTCTTACGAGTTCATGGGCACGCTCTACCGCAATCAGATGACGCTCTGGCTCAAGGGCTCGCCCTGGTATTTCTACTACGTCTTCATGGGCGTGAAATTGGCCCTGCCCGTCGTCGTGGGCTTCCTCATCGGACTGCCGCTGCTCTTTACGAAGCGGCTCGGCGATGGCCGCTTTTTCATCCTCTTCTGGCTGATGTACTGGTTCATGCCCTTCACGGTGCTCGGCGGAAAATTCACGCGCTACTTCACGATGGCGCTGCCCGTGGTGCTCATCACGTCGGCCATCGGCATACATTTCGTGGCCCAATGGCTCGCGCGCCGCGCAAAGGGTTTCGCCGCGTCTGTTCAGGCACAGGCGTTCGTCCGCGCGGGCGTGGCCGCGGTCGTCCTGGCCTTCCCGCTCGTCGCGGCCGCAAGCGCCGTCCCGCATTATCGTCTCTACACGAACGCGCTCGGCGGCGGCTGGGACCGCGCCGGGAGCTACTTCCCGCACGACGAATTTTATGACGCGCGCCTGCGCGAGGCGGCCTATGAGATCGCCGCGCGCGCTCGTCCGGGCGCTCGCGTGGCGAGCGAGACGCCGGGCCTCGTCACGCACTACGCGCGGCTGGCCGGGCGCAACGACCTGCATTCAGTCTCGCTCACGGACAAGGAGGCCATGAGGCAGTTCGCGGCCGGTGACGTGGTCATAGTGGCGCGCGGCCGGCGCTACTTCAGCAACGAACTGTACGTCGCCCGTCTCGAAGAATCGGCCGCGCCCGTGGCCGAGCTTTCACTCGGCGTAGTGCCCGCCGTGAGAATCTTCGTCCTGGACGAAAAATCTCTGGCCGCCGTCTCGGAAACGCTGAAGTAAAAAAGCCTGACGGCAACTGTTGTTCGTCTAAACTGCATCGGAGACGGGTACGTCATTTAAGACTGTGACAGTTGAGAAACTATCATAAATTGACAGTAGCCGGCGGGCGTCCAGGTGGTATTAAATTGATTGCGCCGCCCTGGGCCTGAAAGAAAATGCTAGAATCCGGGTCGTTGCGGCATGGTGATTGCCAACGTTTCGGGTTAACGCGGGATTAGTTTGAAACGTCCTTGAGGGTGCTGCTTTTTCCGGGCAGGGAGGCGCAGCGGTTACGCTCCACGTGGAACTTTCGTGAGGGGTCTGGAAACGCGACAAAGATGAGAATCGTTCACTCTTTGAAGAGAGCACAACGAGCGGCCTGCGTCTTTTTCATTCTCCTCCTGGCCTTCTCGCCCGCCGCACAACTCGTCGCCCTGGCGCAAGACACGACCACCGCGCTGGCGCTCGATGCGCCCGCCGCAGGAACCGAGCCTGCGCGCCCCGTCTTTCGTCTTGAGCGCACGCCGGTCGCGGGCGGCGCGGAACTTTTAACTATCTTCGGCGAGTTGGACGGATTGGCGCGCGAGAAAGGTGTGTCGTCGGAAGTCCCGCTCGTCAGCGTCGTGCGCGACACGCTCGGCGACGAGAACCCTGACAACGACCGCCTGCGCTACGTCTGGATGCTGACCTACACGAAGCCCGGCTTCGGGCAGCGCCTGGCCTCTGCGATTCCCTTCCTCTACACACGCGTCGGCAACAAGAAGAAAGCTGGCAAGGGCGCGCCGCCGCCGATCATGGACCTCGGCGCGGCCGACCGCGAAGTCTGGGAGAGATTTTTCTGGACCGCGCTGCAAGGGCTCCTGCTTGATTCTTACGGCACGCCTTTGAAGGCCGCCACGCGCAATTACCGGCGCAACCTGAGCGACTATCGCAAGGCGCACCTGATTCGCGCGCTTGCCATCCTCTCGCTTTACGAGTCGGAGACGGGGGCCGAGCCCGCGTTCACGCCCACAGAGATGCACGAGATACAGGCCCGCCTGATGCTCTCCGAAAAAACCTTCGGCGGCATCGTTGACGACCTCTACTTGCAGCGCGTCTACGAGAAGCAGAACACCACGATGCGCGACTATCGCGGGCACAACTGGGAACTCCTGCGCCAGCGCGCCGAATCGGAAGCGCTCTACTTCGACCCGCTCGAACTGCCCGACGGCAGCGCCACGCACGCCATGCTCTGGGTCGCAAGGCCCGACCTGACCGCTAACAGCGCGCGCCGCTTCGACGGCCGCTTTCTTAACGTCGCTAATCCGTGGACCGACCGGCGGCTCCAAAACTGGAAGGGCTACACGGAGACGTGGTACTTCGACGCGGACAACCGCGTGGTCGCGCCCGGCACAGAAGGAGCGCGCGCCGTCGAGATGATTCCGCTCGCGCTCTACGGCCTCGACTTCCCCAAAATCCCCGTCCTCCTGGTTGACTTCCGCGACGGCGCGAACCCCAAGAAGCGCGAGATGTCGCGCCGCGTGCTCGAAGATGTCGCGCGCAACGTGCTTTCGCTTTCGAGCTTCGCCAACATACCTTACTTTGTGGGCCGCACCGTCTACGACTTCGTCACCAGCAAGCGCGGGATGGACTTGAACCAGCCGACGCGCCTGCGCGCCTATTCGCAACTGAAACTCCTGCTCTCTTTGAGCGCGTCGCTCGACCCCGAACTGCGCGACGAGATTAGCAAGCGTTTGGAACTCGTCTCGCTGAACCCGCTCGAAAACGATCTTGAAGTGGAAGCCCGGCTCGCGCGCGACCAATACGCTGCGCTCGTGGCTTACGCTAAGCGCCCGGACGGATTGCCCGCGCGGCTCGACCGCGACCGCCGCCAGGAGATGATGCCTTTGAAGCACGGGCGCGTCGAGCAGACCCTTTTCCGTCTGGCGAATGTCTTGAGCTTCGGCCTCTACACGCACAGGGAGAAGGCCACGCAGGAGATGCAAGCGCGTCTCGACATCGAGCGCCAATTAAATTTTCACGAGCGCTTCCTGCGGCGCGTGGCGAAGTCCAGCCCGCAGGTCGAAGTCGTCTGGAACATCGAGGACGTGCGCCGCTCTTTGCGCTTCGTCGCCGAGCACGGCGACCTCGCGGGGGGCCATGCCGCGTCGGCCGCCGCGCGCATCTTCTCGCGGACAGAGGACGAGGAGACGCGCAGCCTCTGCCTGAACGGCCTCTACCGCATCAACAACGAGACGGCCAAGAAGGCGCTGCTCGTCATCTACCGCGACCAGAAACTCGAAGCCCGCTGGCGCACGCAAAGCGCCGAATACCTACGCCTGGCTATCAAAGAAGAGCAGCGCATCGCCCCCGCTGACGCCAAAGCAATCCTGAGCGTGGTCAATGAGAATCAGTAAAAAAGCAGTGGTCAGTGGTCAGTGGTCAATGGTCAGTTGGTTGCGGTCAGCGTTTCGCTCACTGACCACCGACCACCGACCACTGACCACTTTTCTTTTCATTCTCCTCGCGCACGCCGCCGCTTACGGGCAGGCGAAGCGCCTTGTGGTGCTGAAGGTTGACGGGTTGCAGCCGGACATCGTGGACCGCTTCGTGCGCGAGAGGAACCCCGTCACGGGCAAGAGCATGCTGCCGTGGGTCGAGCACGTCTTTTACGAGCGGGGCGCGCGGCTCAGGAATTTTTACGTGCGCGGGATGAGCCTCTCGGGTCCGTCCTGGTCAATGATTGACACGGGGCAGCACTTGCAGATCAAGGGCAACGTCGAGTACGACCGCCTCACGCTGCACACGTATGATTATCTGAATTTCCTCCCCTTCTACATCAGCAACATAGGGCAGCGGCGCGTGGACATGCCCGGCACGGAGACTCTGGACGAGGCCGGGATTCCGCTCCTCGTGGACGCCTACCCGCAGGACGAGCGGTTCATGAGCCTTCAGCTTTACCAGCGCGGGATGCGCTGGGGCACGCTCCAGCGCGGGCTGCAAAGCCGCTTCCTGAAAAGCCCGCGCGAGCTTTTGGACGAATGGACGACCGGCTTCGAGACGCGCAGCACGTTCTTCGACCAGTTGGAGCGCGAGCTGATTGAGCGGCTGAGCAACCCGCGCTTCCGCTACCTGGATTTATACCTCTCGGACTTCGACCACGTCGCGCACCACAACCGCGACGGCGAGTCGCACCTCTACGCGCTGCAATCCCTGGACGCCGTCGTCGGGCGCGTCTGGGCGGCGATTCAGAAGACGCCCGAGGCCGCCGACACCGCGCTCGTCCTCGTTTCGGACCACGGCGTCAACACGGACGAGCGCGTCTACAGCCAGGGTTACAATCTGGTCAAACTTCTGGGCAGCCGCGCGGGCGGCGGCCACCACGTCATCACCAAGCGGCGTCTGTTGTTGGACTACTCCATCAAAGGCTTCTACCCGCTCGTCCCTTTGATTACGACGACCACGGAAGACACCTATTACTTGAAGGGTCAGAGCACAGCTTACCCGACAGCGCTCCTGGACTTTGACGGCAACGAGCGCGCCTCGATTCACCTGCGCGCGAGCGACCTTAACGTCCTGCACCTCCTCTTGCAGCAGCTTCAGCGCAAGGACTTGCCCGAAGCTTCGCGGCGCGCGCTCTCCGACGCATTTTTTAAGATGCTCGACAGCAGGCGCGAAGAGTGGGGGCGGCAGCTCGCGCAGACGAACGAAGAGTTGGCCGCGCTCGGCCGCGCCAACGCCAAACAGCGCGCCATCCTGGAGGAGTGGAAGCGGCTGGACGCGGAGAGGAAGAAGCGGGAGAAGAAGGAGAAGAAAGGCGACAAGCAGACGGCCGCGCCCGAGGCCGAAGACACAACGCCGCGCGGCGAGGAGAAGCTGCGCGCCTTTGCCCGATTGGATTCGGCCGAGGCCGACGAGCGCGACTACAGAGAGTATGCGCGCACGCTCACGAACCTGCTTGCGCTCAGGCGTGAGACGTTCGACCCGCGCGCTCTGAAGATCGAAGACGTGATCGCGAAAGGCGCGATGGGCCGGCCGAACAGCGTGCACGACCTACAGAACTACGTCGTCGGCCTTGCGCCGGGCGGCCCCGTTCTGGCACAGGACGGCTCGCTCGACGCGTCGAAGAGTTTCGCGCGCGTTGACTACTTCCGGCTCCTGCACGAGGTCGCGTTGCGCAACAACGTCCAGCCGGGCGTTGATTCGCGCCCCGTGGACTTCGTCGCCGTCCGCCTCTCCGCCGAACGAATCGCCCCGTCGCTCGCGGCCGACTTGCGGCCCAACGGCGATGTCGTCTGGATTTACGATGGGGCCGAGAATCAGGCGCTGATTCTCTCTCGCATGGACGCGTCCGGGCGTTTGAGCCTGCGCTACCTGCCCGTCTCGAACCTGACGGAGGACGCGTCGGGCATTATTCGCTTCACACGCGCAGAGTGGCGCGCGAATCTTCCGCTCAAAATCTGGGAGGACACGCGGCTCAATGTTCCCGCGGGCGCGCGCAACAGTTGGCTCGAAGATTGGCACACGGACCTCGAATGGTTGCGCGCGCTGCACAAAACCGAATACTCTAATGCGCTAATCGGCCTGCACGAACAGCTCGCGCGCCACTGGAACGAAGCACTCGACATGGACGCGCAAGGATTGACGGAAGACGAGCGCCTGCTGCGCCGCTTCCGCCTCAAGCAGCGCGAGATGGTCGAGGCGGACCTCCTGGTGATGGCGAACGACCACTGGAATTTCGACGTGCGCGGCTTCAATCCGGGCGGCAACCACGGCTCGTTCTTCCGCAACTCGACGCACTCGACGCTGATGTTCTGGGGCGGCGAGCGCACCGCAGTGCCGAAGGGGGCGGTCGTAGAGGAGCCTTACGACAGCCTGAGCTTCATGCCGACCGTGCTGGCGCTGACCGGGCAGTTGAACGAGGGACAAAAACCTGTGCCAGTTCTCTGGGAGCGCGGCTTCCGCCGCTTTCCGGGGCGCATCATCAGAGAAGTTTTGGGCGAGACGGAGCGTGAGCGCAAAGGCCAGCCCGTCGCGGAAGGGGTGGCGACCGCGCCTTGAAGACGGTAGACGAGCAGATGACGAGCCTTGACCGGCTCGACGAGGATGAAGGGCCGGACGAGGCTGGCGAGGAGGCTGTGGCCGGCCGGAGCAGTCTTCGCCGCAACATCATCTGGCTTCAGGCAATCGCCTTCCTCCTGGGCCTGGTGCTTCTCGTCTACGTCATCAACCGCGTCGGCGTCCAGCCCATCTTCGACGCGCTCCTCAAGATAGGTTTCGGCTTCCTCTTCCTGCTGGCAATCAGCGGCGCGCGCCACGCCCTGCGCACGCTCGCCATGCGCGCGGCCGTCGCGCCCGAGCACCGCACTTTCGGCTTCCGCCACGCCTTCGCCGTCCGACTCGGCGGCGAGGCCATCAGCTTTCTAACTTTCACTGGCCCACTTCTCGGCGAGGCGACGAAAGTCGCGCTCCTCAGAAAACGCGTGCCGCTCGTCTACGGCCTCTCGGCGCTGGTCGTGGACAACATTCTCTATAACCTCTCGGTCGCGCTCTTCATCCTGAGCGGCGCGGTCGTCATGCTCCTCGCCTACGATTTGCCGACCGTCATACAGGCCGTGCTCTACAGCATCGCGGGCCTCGCCACAATCGGGATCGCAATCGCGGTCTGGGCCGCGCGCCGCCGCGTCACGCTGCTGACGTGGATAATTGATTTGCTCGGCCGGCTCGGCATTCACCCGAAGTTTCTGACCTCGCGGCGCAATCACATTTCCGATTTAGAGTCGCACGTCTACGACTTCTACTCGCACCGCCCGCGTTCGTTCCTGGCGATGATCGGCTACAATTTGCTGGCGCACGCGTCGAGCGTCTTCGAGGTCTATGTCACGCTGCGGATGCTCGGCTATTCGCCCGCCGTTCATGCGGCCTACGTGATAGAGTCGCTGACGAAGGTCATCAACTTCGCGTTCGGGTTCGTGCCGGCGACCATCGGCGTCTACGAAGGCGGGACGGAAATCATCCTTCAGACTCTGGGCTTCGCGGCGGCCACGGGCGTGACCTTGGCGCTCGTGCGCAAGGCCGGGACGCTCTTCTGGACCGTGATCGGGCTCTTCGTCCTGGCCTGGCGCGCCGTGCCGAACGCGACGCGCCGCCTGATGGACAAAAGCCCGCGCTTTAGGAAGATTATGGACAGCCTGGTTCTCTCAAACATGTCGCACAGGCCGGCGCGCACCGTCGTCAGCGTGCTCGGCATAGCGGTCGGCGTCCTCCTGATAGTCTTCACGGTGGGACTCGCGCACGGCGTCTTGCGCGAGCGCGCGCGCCGCGAGGGCAACATCAACGCGGAGATCATGGTGCGCGCTTCCGGCACATTTTCCATGAGCGGGACAGAGCCTTTCCGCCAGCCCGTCACGCGCGCCGAGGAGATTCGTAAGATACCGGGAGTGCGCGCCGCCGTGCCCATCGGCCAGAACATCCTGTCGAGCGACCGCGGCTTCGGCAGCCGCCTCGTTGACGGCATACCGTTCGCGGAGTACTCGGCGCTGACGGGCCTGACGATCAAGGAAGGAACCGGCTTTACGCCGTGCCCGGAGAACTCGCCGCCGAGTTGCGGCGACCAGGCCATCGTGGACACCGTGTGGCAGAAGGACCGCGAAGCGACCATCGGCTCGACCGTGCAGCTTTACGACCGCCCGTTCCGCATCGTAGGGGTTTACGAGCCGCCGGGCGGCGGGCGCATCAAGATTCCGCTTGAGACGATGCAGGAGCAACTGGGGGCCGAGGGCAACGCCACGGCCATTCTCGTCGCCGCCGAGAATCCCGCCGAGCAGGACGCGCTCGCGGCGCGCATACGCGAGCGCTTCCCCGAAGACCAGATCATCTTCACGCGCGACCTGCCGGAGCTTTACGCGGCGGCCGTGCCCGCGCTCAACATCTTCATCAAGGTGGTCGTCGCGATTGCCGCCGCCATCAGCATGCTCGTCATCCTCCTCGCCATGTACACCACCGTCACCGAGCGCACGCGCCAGATCGGCGTCATGAAGTCGCTCGGCATGCCGAACACCACGGTCGCGTGGGTCATCGAGCAGGAGGCGCTCCTCGTCTCGCTCCTCGGCGTC
>DATFCB010000507.1:0-4411 GCA_035253525.1 Pyrinomonadaceae bacterium
CCTCCAGCGTGAGACGGATTTTTCACGCTGGAGGGCAAAGGCGCAAAGTAATCGCTCTACTTTTCTGTCTCTTTTTGGCGTCCTGTCAGCCCGCGCCCGAGCCGACGAAGGGCAGGCGCTTCGACTTCAAGGGCACGGTCGTCTCCGTTGACAAGTCGCAGCAGACGGCCACGATCTCGCACGAGGAGGTCAAGGGCTTCATGGACGCGATGACGATGCCCTTCAAATTGAAAGACGCCTGGCCGCTCGACGTGATGAAGCCCGGCGACGAGGTACAGGCCACGCTCGTCGTCACGGACACCTCCGCCTGGCTCGAAGATGTCGCCGTCGTGCAGAAAAACGCGCCGCCGCAAACTGGCACACCCGAAGGCTCCACGCAGCCGCAGCCCGGCGATACGGTCCCGGACTTCCGCCTCGTCAACCAGGACGGAAAGCCCGTCAGCCTCGCAAAGTACAAGGGCAAGGCGCTGCTCCTGACCTTCATCTACACGCGCTGCCCCGTGCCCGAATATTGTTCCCTGATGAGCAGCAACTTCGCCGGAATAGAGCGCGAGCTACAGAAGGACCCCACTCTTTACGTGCGCACGCATCTTTTGAGCGTCAGCTTCGACCCGGCCTACGACACGCCCAAGGTGCTTCGCAGCTACGGCGCGGCGACGACCGGCAACTATAACAAAGAGACCTTCGCGCACTGGGAGTTCGTGACGGCGACCCCGGAAGAGATCAAAAAGATGGCACAATTTTTCGGCCTCACCTACGTTCCCGAAAAGGGCGAGTTCGTGCATTCATTAAAGACCGCGCTCGTCGCGCCCGACGGGAAACTCTTCAAGCTCTATTCCGGCAACGAGTGGAAGCCCGACCATGTCCTCGGCGACGTACGCACCCTGCTCGGTAAAGATGGACAATGAAACGCAAGTCTGGTAGAACTACTGGACCAGTAATTCTTGATATTTCTTTGTGAGCCGACGGGGCCGCGCCCGCGAGTCCTTGTCTTCAGTCCGCTCGTAAGCGTCAGTCTCTTAAGCAATCCTATCATTTCTGCATCAGCCGGCGGGGTTTCGACGCCGGGGGGTTTTCAGCAGTGGGCAGGCATAATTAATCTTCCCCGAAGGGAGTTACGTTAGTGAAAAGAATCTTCCCCCTCGCGCTCGTGTTAGCCGCGCTCGTGGCGGGCGGCCTCGCCTGCAAGAAGGCGGACCAGCCGGGTTTCATGGAGGACTCAGGCAACCAGACGACGCAGAACGCGGCGTCGCCGCAGGCGGCTGAAAGCAAGGATAAACTGCTGAAGGAGCTGACGGCCGTCCTACAACAATATTTCGCGTCCCTCGACCGCGGTGACAAGGCCGCGCTCGAACGCCTCCTGTCCGTGGACTTCAACACGCGCTGGCAAGGCAAAGACTACGACAAGGACGGCTGGATAACGCCGCAACAGGGCCAGCCCAACGTCGCCTCGAACGAGGTCTTCAACGCCCAACTGGAAGGAAGCTCGGCCGACACGGCGACCGTTCATTTCGAGCGCAGGCTGACTTACAAGGACGGCTCGCCACCTTACAAAGTGCGTGACAGCGCGACCCTTGTCAAAAGGGATGGGCGCTGGCAGCTCAAGACGCTCATCCCGGGTCACTGAGACGCCAAACACCTTCCGCCTTCGTGCCGGAGCCTCGTGACGTGGTGATGTAGAAGACGAAAGAGCAGCTTTGCGCGGGCGTCGGCGTGAGGGGATGCTGTGCTGTGCGTTGCGGAAAATGAACGGGCTACACAGAAACGCGAAGCGGCACGAAACATGAACTCTTTCGTGCCGCTTCGCATTGCTGCGTGGTTCTTTTTTAGCCCTTGAGCTTCTTGATCTCTTCGGTGAGGACGGGGACGGCCTCGAAGAGGTCGCCGACGATGCCGTAGTCCGCGATATCGAAGATGGGGGCCTCCGGGTCTTTGTTGATGGCGACGATTGTTCCCGAGTTCTTCATGCCGACGAGGTGCTGGATAGCGCCGGAGATGCCGAGCGCGACGTAGAGCTTGGGCGCGACCGTCTGACCCGAAGAGCCTATCTGCCTGTCAATCGGCAGCCACTCGGCATCGCAGATGGGGCGCGAGGCGGCTATGTCGCCGCCGAGAGCCTGTGCCAGTGCTTCGGCGAGCGCGATGTTCTCTTTGCCCTTGATGCCGCGCCCGATGGCGACGATCACGTCCGCCTTCGTCAGGTCAACCGCCTGCTTCACCTCCTGGAACGGAGCCTCCGGCTTCATGCGAATTTCGCCGACCTCGACCACTATCTTCTCGACAGAAGCGCCGCCGCCCTTCTTCGCCTGGTCGCCGCGATACGCGCCCGACTGAAAGGTGGCGAACACAGGCGGCTCGCCGTCCGAGATCACGTCCGCGTCAATCTTGCCGAGGAAGATGCGGCGCGAGAACGTCACGCGCCCTTCCGCAACCTGCGCGCGGACGCAGTCACTAATCAACCCTTTTTGGAACCGCGCGGCGAGTTTCGGCGCGAAGTCGCGCACGAGATAAGTGTGCGGCAGGATCACATACTGCGGGTCCACGCTGCGCACGACCTGCTCCACGGCGTCCGTGTAGCCGTCCGGCGTGTAGTCCGCCAGCTTCTCGTTCTCCGCGTAAATCACGCGGCCCACCTCGTAGCCCGCCACCTCCTGCGCCAAACCCTCAGCGCCGAAGCCGACCAACACAGCCGTGACATTCTGGCCCAACTCCGCGCCCAACGCTTGCGCCGCCGCAATCGCCTCGAACGAAGTCTTGTTCAAAACCCCGTCCCGGTGCTCCGCGAAAACTAAAATGCCCATAAAAACCTCGGTGATGAGTGATAAGTGATAAGTGATAAGTGATAAGAAAAAGAAAGAGGGTCTTTACTTATCACTTATCACTTATCACTTATCACTGCTCTTAAATGACTCTCGCCTCCGTGCGCAGTTTCTCCGCGAGTTCGGCGGCTCCCTTTTTGGCGTCGCCGTTGCCGAGGAATTGCGTCTGCTTGGTCTTCTGCGGGAAGTAGATTTTTTCGATGCGCTGGTGTGAGGGGCGCTGGGCGGCCTCGGCGGCGGGCGTGACTTCCCTGATCTCTTTCTTCTTCGCCGCCATGATGCCTTTCAGGGTGGCATAGCGAATCTGGCTGATGCCGGACTGAATCGTCAGCAGGGCGGGCCGAGGCATCTCGTACCACTGATACCAGCCGCTCTCCAACTCGCGCTTGACGCGTAAACGCTCCGCAGTGGCGTCCACCTCTATGACAATCGTCGCGTGCGGCAGGCCCAACACTTCGGCCAGGATGACGCCCGTCTGCGCGTAGCCGTAGTCGTCCGACTGCAAGCCCGTCAAGATAAGGTCGGCCTGCTCGTCGCGCACGGCGTCGGCGAGAACGGAGGCGGCGGCGTACGGCGACAGGTGTTGCAGGTTATCGCCCGTGACGTGAATCGCGCGGTCTGCGCCGCGCGCGAGCGCGTCCTTGATAACGCTCTTCACGCGCTGCGGCCCCATCGAGCAGACGACCACCTCGCCCCCCAACTTCTCCTTCAGCCGCAGAGCCTCTTCCAGCGCGTAGCCGTCCGACTCGTTGACCTCGTAGGACAAATCGCCCTCTTCAATCCAGGTCGCGTCCTTGTTAATCCGCAGAATCGCGTCCTTGTTGGCGACCTGCTTCATCAGAACAATTGTTTTCATAATCAGTGGTCGGTGGTCAGTGGTCAGTAGTCAGTAAAAAGCTCTAAAAGCTGAATACTGATTACTGACTACTGACTACTTCTTTATTCTTCAAATTTCTTGAAAAGCAGCGCCGCGTTTGTCCCGCCGAAGCCGAAGCTGTTGGAGAGCGCGTGGCGGACTTCCATCTCGCGCGGCTCGTTCGGCACGTAGTCCAGGTCACACTCCGGGTCCGGGTTGACGTAGTTGGTCGTCGGCGGAAGCTGTTTGTGGTGAATCGCCAGGACGGAGAAGACGCCTTCGATACCGCCCGCCGCACCCAATAAGTGTCCGGTCATCGACTTCGTGGAGCTGACGGCGAGCTTGTAGGCGTGCTCGCCGAAGACCTTCTTGATGGCGGCCGTCTCGAACTTGTCGTTGTAGGGCGTCGAAGTCCCGTGCGCGTTGATGTAGTCCACGGCCTCCGTCTCAACGCCCGCGTCCTTCAGCGCCTTCTGCATGACGCGAATCGCGCCCGAGCCTGTCTCGTCCGGCATCGTGATGTGAAAGGCGTCGGCGGTCATGCCGTAGCCGACCAACTCGGCGTAAACGCGCGCGCCGCGCCGGCGGGCCGTCTCCAACTCTTCGAGGATGACGATGCCTGCGCCTTCGCCTATGACGAAGCCGTTGCGGTCGCGCTCGAAGGGACGTGAGGCGTGCTGCGGGTCGTCGTTCCTGGTCGAGAGGGCGCGCATGGCGGCGAAGCCGGCGACGGACA
>DATFCB010000508.1:0-2311 GCA_035253525.1 Pyrinomonadaceae bacterium
TTTTCCGCTGCGTCGGCGCGGGGCCAGAACGCGGCTACCTCGCCTGGCGTCCCACCTACACGCCCGAGCCCGGCTTCCACGTCCCCGAAGCCTTCGGCTGGATACAATTTAAGGGATGAGGGATGAAGGGGGTTGAGTGAACCGCGCACTGTATCCTTGATTCAACGGCTGTTCATTCATCCCTCATCCCTCATCCCTTCGCTCACGCTTCCGTCTTCATCTTTTCGAGGTAGTCGTTGAAGCGTGCGCGATCTTCGTCGCTCATGCTGATTATCTGGACGCCGACGAGGTAGCCCGTGTCAACGCCGTCTTCGTCGAGCGGGCTGTAGCGGACAGGCGTGGCGTGAATTTCTATTGGGCCTGTCGGCAGCTTGAGCATGATGCGCAGCCGGCGGTTTTCGCCCGTCACGTACTGGCCGCCGACGCGTATGGAAGGGACTATCAGGGCGAGGCCCGAAGCGCTGATGTCACGCGTGTAGCCCGCGAGCCTCACGGGCGGGCTGTCCTTACGCGCGCTCGTGTCCGAGCCGGTCAGAGAGACGTTCAGGGCGAGGCCCACTTCCAGGTGAGTCACGTAGCGCGGCGCGACGCGGCGGTTGCCCACAAACTCGCGCAGACGGCCAGCGATGGAACGTATCAGCTCCGGCATTCGGCTTCAAACCTCGCGGCCACTCCGACCGTGACGCCGTCGGAATCAAAAAGGGAGAGATAACTTTCGCGGACCCCGTAGGCCCGCCGACGCGTGAGTGTGTCCGGGCAAGACTGGAAGCGGCGAGACGATTGTAAAGGCAAAACTCGTGAATCGTAAATCGTAAATCGAAAAAGGAAGACCGTGCGACGATTTACGATTCACGATTTACGATTGACGACTTACTACTTTCCCAGCGGCTTGCCGCCCGTGTCGGCGCTACGGATGCCGGACTGATCGAGGAGGAAGGAGAGGCGGCCCGTCTGCCCGTAGCGCACGGGCTCGGCCCCGGCGCTCCAACTCTTCGCGTCCTTACTGAGAGTCACGTGGAAGCGATAGCCCGTGGACTCGGACGCCTGTATGTCTTTGGGGACGAGGCCGGAGGCGACGAGCGCCGGGAGGTCGCCGTAGAGGTTGTTATGCTGCGAGGCGTAGGCAATCTGTGCCAAATTTATCCGCTGCAAAACGTCCTGCACTTCGGCGTGGTGCGTCTGGATGCGCGCCTCGAAGAAGAACTGCTTGCCGGCCTTGCGCACGACCTCTAAATTCTCGCGGTCGCCGACGATCCACGCGCCCGATTCGCGAATGAGCCCGACCGGCTCGGCTTCGGTCGCAGGCTTGTCCACGTCGGCGATTCTGACGAAGACCGTCGCGGTGTCGCCGCTGATCTGCTCGCCGCTGACCTCAATCTTTTCGGGGATGACGCCGCCCATCTTCTCGAAGTCGGGCTGAAGCTCTCCGAACTCCTGCTCGCTCAGGCCGTCAATCGCTCCCTTGTAAATCGAGAGCGCGAACGCCTCGCGGAAGCGGCGCTCGCGCATCAGCCTGTAGAACTCGCGCACCGTATCGGTCGGCGTGCGCGCTTGCGCGTTCCGCGAAGCCGCAGGCGCGGCGGCAATGACGCCAGCCGCTGCGACGAGCAGGACGAGCGCCGCGACGAAGGCTGCGGAAAGGCGCGGGCGGTTGCTGTGTGTCGAACGATTCATAAAACTTCTCTGCCTGACACAAGGAATGTGCGGCGCGCTCGCCTAGTTCGGGCAGGCGCGCCGCACACGGATAAAGGGTCATGGGGTATCGTCGCTGCCGACGCGCGTCACTCCCTGAAGCTGCGGCGAGGAGGCGGCGCGCCCGGCGGGCTGACCCCGGCCGACTTGGACGCCAGGACCCACTCCCGCCCGACCGCGTAGAGCAGCAGGGCCAGCAGCGCGAACGGGACCATCGAAAGCAAATCGGCGTAGCCCCCGTTGAAGAACGGGTTGTGCTCCTTCGACCACTCCTCTATCCCGCGCGTCGTGTTCGTCAGTACCCCGGCCATGAACGCGATGACGATGCCGGCAATCGCGCCGCCCGCGATGTAGCCGGAGGCCATCAGCACGCCCGGACTCTTGTCGCCCTCGGCGACGAGTTGCTCCTCAGAGAGGTTGCGATGCGCAAGCCGCTTGCGCATGCTGCGGTCAACCAGCCAGCGGATCATGCCGCCGACGAAGATGGGTGCTGAAGAAGCGAGCGGCAGGTAGACGCCGACGGCGAACGCCAGCGACGGAATGCCGGACATTTCCAGCACGATGGCGATCATCACGCCGAGCAAGACCAGCCCCCACGGCAGCTTGCGGTCGAGCACGC
>DATFCB010000509.1:0-5983 GCA_035253525.1 Pyrinomonadaceae bacterium
AGAGACGCAAAGAATTGAGACGCTCGGCCAATTGGGAGCTTTCTGTTAATCCGCATTTCATACCTTCTCGAAAATTATTCGATAGAGGTCGAAGCCGAGCCCTGATGATTTTTCATTCTTGCCGACCAGCTTGAACATGACGCGGTTGTCGCCCTCCTTCATCTCAAGCTCGGCCATCTGAAGAACACCGCTTTTCATACGCTCGGTGGCATAAAGGTCCGCGCGCTCGCCCTGCCCGACCTCGTTCCTGAAGACTTGCACGACGCCCTGCGACGGTCCTTTGATCGCCTCAATCGAGACTCTGTACCTCCCGGCCGCAGGCATCTCACAGATGAAAGAGATGTAGTGATCGCCGAAGACCTCTCGCCCTTCGGCCCTCAACGAAAGATGCCTCAACTGCTCGCCGCCGACACGGTCATCCGTCTTCAGCAGGACGGCGTTCGACCAGGAGAAGGCGTGAATCGGCGTCGTCCAGCCGGGCGTGAAGACGACCCTATCCGGGTCCGCGACCCTTCTCTCTTCGAGTTTCGGGAGAGGGTTGCGCGCCGCCGGGTTGGTGTCCGAGTAAAGAAACGTGACCGCCGTGTAATCCGCAGGGAACTTGTTGCCGACGGGTCCGTGTTCAATGGTCGAGACGAGGCTCTCTCTGAACGCGTAGGCGTCCGTCAACAGAAAGCGGTAGCCGCCTGTCCTTCCAAGGTGTCTCTTGAAATCCAGACTCCCGCTCAGTGGCAGCGAGACTCTGTCCTCCCAGCGGCCCGGAACGTCGTACCAACCGCCGTTGAAAAAATCTTCCGAGCCGGTCCCGTGGATAGCCAATTCATTGTCAATCGTCGTCTCGTCGTCACCCTCGAAGAACTCTGGAATCGCGCCGGGCGACGCCCCCTGCGCCTGCAAGATGAAGCCGACGGCGTGCCCCTTTCCGATTGCATCAACGAAGGTGAACGGGCGGCCCTCAACCGTGGGGTTTTCACGCCGCCAGACGGCGTAGAGCTTTCCTTCGCTGCTGCGCTTTCTTCCGAAGCCCGAGTATTTGACCTCGCCGCGCACTTCCAACGCCTGCCCGCCGCTTCCCTCCCACACCAACTCGATGCGCGCCGACCTGTCGAAAGGCATCGGCAAGTAGATATAGTTCTCGTCGCCCGCTGTTCCGAGCAGAAGCGATTTGACGGCGGGCTGGCCCCAACTGTAGCCGAAGAAGTCGCCGACGGGGCAACTGATGGCGGGCGTGCTCTCGCCGTCCCAGTAAAATTTGATGAGCACGTCGCGCTCCTTGCGTGCAAAGGCTCGCGCCGGCCCGAGCCTCAGACCGACGATGCGCCCCTGTTGATTTGCCTCGAAGAGGGTGACGGCTTTTCCCTGCGAAAGGGTCCGACTGAATTTCTCTGTTCGCAGTTGCCCCGCGTTGGGTGTGGTATAGGCACTCAAGTCCGAGCCGGGCGAGGCGAATAATTTTCTTGCCCGTTCCAGATGCTCTGTGAACTCCGCCGCCGGCTGCGCGCCATAGGTTTCCACCCGAGAGCCTGCGGCATAGGTCGCGTAGTTAATCTGGTAGAACATCAGCCGCTCGGCTTTGAGCAAGACCTTGCAGGACTCTTTGTAGGGCAGCGGCACATATGAGTAGAAGCCGCCGGCCCCGATTCCGACCACGGGTGAGAGGAACGGAAACTCTTTGCCGCTGAAAAGGTCGCTGAAGCGGACGCGCAAGCGCGGGTTCTCTTCCCCGTCGAAATAGAATTCAACGAGGTCGTCGGTCGGCGTCGGCGTCCAAATCCTGTAGATGACTCCGGGGCCTTTCAGGTCCGCGATGACCAGGCCCGCGGGCTCACGCCTGACGAACGAATGTTTTCCCGAGAACCCGTCGTCGTTGCCTCCCGTGCGGTCATAGCTTGAGACGGAGCCGACCTTGACAGAGCGTTTGAAGGTCGGCAGAAGGTCCAGCCTGTATAGCTCTTCGACGCCCGGTCGCGGCCTCGGGCCGGAGTCGGACGGCTGCTGCCCGTGCGCGGGAAAGACTGCGGCGGTTGCGAGTATCAAACAAGCCAGGAGGGTTCGCTTCATCTTCGGAGACGCTTTCACGGCACGTGTTAAAATCGGGATTGGCGGACGGTCGAACCAATTCTACCGGCTTTGATCTCACTTGACACGCCAAACTTTACCTTTACCGCTTCGCCGCGTTGGTATATAAGTCAGACGTGGAACGGAGCCGCCTCGCCTGCCGGCCCGTGCCAAGAGCAAACGCTTGTAGAGGAAGAGAGCGCAACGGTCGTCCCGATAAAGGCACTAATTTTCATTCAATCGCGAAACTCACGCCGAACTTAATGTCCAACGAACCTTCAGCGACCGAGCGGCGCGCGCAGCTAATCTTGCAGGAGTTGTTGCGCACAGGGGAAATCTCCGTCGGCAAGATGGCGAAGCGGCTGAAGGTTTCGGCGGCGACCATCCGGCGCGACCTGAGCGAGCTTGAACAGCGCGGGCTGCTCCGCCGCAGCCACGGCGGCGCGATTCCCATACAGCCCCTGCTCTACGAGCCGTTCCGTCACCTCTCCTACTACCATGAGCAGGAGCGACAGCGCGGACCCGAGAAGCGGCGCATCGCGCTCGTCGCCGCCGAATTCGTCACGGACGGCGACATCCTAGCCATCGGCGCGGGCACGACCGCCACGCAGGTCGCGCGCAGCGTCTGCCTGCACAAAGGAATCACCGTGCTGACGAATGCCGTCAACGTGGCTATGGAATTGAGCCACCGCGACGATTTGAAGATTTTCGTCACGGGGGGCGATTTGAGCGGCGACTGGTTCGCGCTCGTCGGCCCGGCCGCCATCCAGAACGCCAGCGAGATGTTCGTGGACAAGGTCTTCATAGGCGTGGACGGCATACACGTAGAGCACGGCCTGACGACGAACTACCCGGACCAGGCGAGCATACACCGCGCCATGATGCGCCAGGCACGCCAGAAAATCGTCGTCGCCGACCACCGCAAAATCGGAGCCATCGGGACGGCCCTCATCTGCCCTGCCGACGAAATCAACATCCTCATCACAGACAAAGGGGCCAAGGACGAAGACATAGCCCCCTTCATCGCCAAAGGCATCACTGTCCGCAGAGCGTAACGAAGGGATGAGGGATGAGGGATGAAGTAAAGCCCGTTGAATCACTGATTCGCTGAGCGATTCACTCGACCCCTTTCATCCCTCATCCCTCATCCCTCATCCCTTACTTGACCGCCGGCCAGCCTTCGGCGTCCCAGTTGAGGGGCGCGATTCTGAGTGTGGGGATGCCGCGGGCTTCGGCGTCGTAGGCGTGGTAGACCAGTTTTTCGCCACCCTTCTCCTGCAAAATGGCACAGTGGCCGGGGCCGCGCCAGCGCCCACTGCCTGCCAGCAGAATCGTGCCGCCGTCTTCCATCATCGGCTTGCCGCTCCTGTCCACGTAAGGGCCTGTGACCTTGCGCGAGCGGCCGACGCGTATGTTGTAAGTGCTGTTCACGCCCTTGCAGCAGAAATCGAAGGAGACGAAAAGGTAGTAGTAACCGTTCTTACGTAGAATCGCGGGGGCTTCGATTGCGCCGGGCTGCTCTTTCGTTCTGGGGCGGCTGGCGAGCGCGTAGAGCGTCTGATCCGCCGTCGAGAGCTTGCCCGTCGCGAGGTCAATCTTGCGCATCTTGATGCCGCTCCAAAAACTCCCGAAGGAGAGCCAGGGCTGCCCGTCTTCGTCCAGCACTATGTTCGGGTCAATCGCGTTCCAGTCGTCCGCGGCCACTGAGCTGATGACTTTCCCCTGGTCTTCCCAACGGTATTTATCGCTCGCAGAATCCAGCGTCCGGTTGGTCACGAGCCCTATGCTCGAACGATTGCTGCCGAAGGTGGACGCGGAGTAGTAGAGGTGATATTTGCCATTGAAGTAGGACACGTCGGGAGCCCACAGGCCACGCAAACCCTTCACGTCCTCGACAGCCCAACCCGGCAGGTGTCCGAACACGTCGCCGCAGAGACGCCAGCGCACGAGGTCTTCCGAGCACCGGACGGCGATCCCCGCCCGCGTCGAGAAGATATAATATTTGCCGCCCTCTTCAATGACGGTCGGGTCGTGCACGTTACGCACGTCGCCCACCGGCTCAAGCGCTTTCGACGCGCCCCCCTTTTGCCCGCTCGCGTGAAGGCTGAGCAACAGGAGCAGGCAGCCCGCGACGTACCCGGTCAGGCGAAGTGAATTTTCCCCACGCATATTCGGCTTCGGGTTTCCCCTTTTTAGAATCTCTCTTGACTTTCTGCTTATTTGTAGTTAAAACGAACAAACATCCTGAGCGATATTCGGACCTTCAAGCAGACTGCCCGGCAATTTTCGACTGCACTGCTGTGCGAGTCGTTCGGCGTTTGAAACCGCCCTTGTTACTTGGGATGTCGGTTAGCTTCCCCGTTTTTAATCTTTAATTGGCAATTTAGCAATCCCCTACACCCTTTGACATCTTCCGGGACGCCAGATTTTAAGACCGGCATCCGCGCGCAGACTACGGAGGCGGCCAAGTCTGCTCGTCAACCCGAGGGAGCGAGCGTAAGGTCATGAAACTTAGGAGACGCGAATTCTTAAAGACTGCGGCGGTCGCAGGCGGCGCTAGCCTGCTGTCGCTCAGGGCTGGCGGCTTCGCCCAAACCTCGCGCGCGGGAGATTCGCGCGTCGAAGTGCTGCTCGGCGAGGAGATAGGGACCATCAACCGGGACATCTACGGCCACTTCGCCGAGCACCTGGGCGGCGTCATCTACGACGGCATCTGGGTCGGTGAAAATTCAAAAGTGCCGAACGTCGGCGGCATACGCTCTGCCCTCGTTGACGCCATGAAGCTCATCAAGGCCCCTGTCATACGCTGGCCGGGCGGCTGCTTCGCTGACAGCTACGACTGGCGCGACGGAACTGGCCCACGCGACAAGCGGCCCCGCCGGACTAACTTCTGGGTGGACGCACCCGAATGGCCGAACGCCGCACCGGCGGAAAGCCCCGGCAGGTACGAGCCGAACCACTTCGGGATTAACGAGTTCATGAAGTTCTGCCAGTTGAGCGGGTCCGAGGCATATCTCGCCGCCAACCTGCGCAGCCTCGGCGCGCAGGAGTTCTACGAGTTCGTCGAGTACGTCAACTCGCCCGCGGCCTCGACCACCTGGGCGGACGTGCGCGCCAGCGGCCCACTTGCGAGCCGTGACCCTTACAAGGTGCGCTTCTGGGGCATCGGCAACGAGTCCTGGGGCTGCGGCGGAAACCTCAAGCCCGAGGAGTATGCAACGGAGTATCGCCGCTTTACGGCCGCGGTCCCGCGCTACGGGGTTGATTTGAAGTTCATCGCTTCGGGCGCGAACGTGGACGACTTCAACTGGACGCGCGGCTTCTTCGAGAAGACGGCCGAGAAGGGGCCGTTCCTCTTCGGCGGCATCTACGGCTTCGGCCTGCACCATTACGCCTGGAACGTCAGCCAGGGGAGGACGAACGACTGGTTCGCGGGCAAGGGCGACGGGTTGAAGTTTGACACGGGCGAGTATTACGAACTGCTCAGAGAGGGCGACCGGATGGAGTCGCTCATCAACCAGCACTGGACGATCATGGGCGAGTACGACCGGCAGCACCGCGTCAAGCTGGTCGTGGACGAGTGGGGCGCATGGTACAAGAAGGGGTCGGAAGTTCACCCGACACATCTGCTCGGCCAGCAATCGACGATGAGGGACGCCGTGCTCGCCGGTCTCACGCTCGACACCTTCAACCGCCACGCCGACAAGGTGGCGATGGCGAACTGCGCGCAGCTCGTCAACTGCCTCCACGCGCTCTTCCTCACGCACGAGGAGAAGTTCGTCCTCACCCCGACCTACCACGTCTTCGAGATGTTCACGCCGCACATGGGCGCTCGCGCGGTGCGCGCGCTCTTCAGCGCGCCCGAGGTGCGCTACACGCGCGTGGACAAGCCGGCCGAGTTCTGGGGTCTCGCCGGCTCGGCCTC
>DATFCB010000510.1:0-5415 GCA_035253525.1 Pyrinomonadaceae bacterium
AGCGGGCGTGGTCGTGAGGGAAATAATCCCAGGCCGAACCCGACGCCGAGTAATCCTCGCGCACAGTGCCCCAGGCGCGTTCTGAGAGATACGGCCCCCACCGCTTCCAGTGCGCGGCGCGAGTGCGCGATTCGTGCAGCCGTCTCTCTTCGGCGCTCATCGCAGGCATATGGCTTTCTGCTTCGGGGTTTTCGCTCATCGTTGGCTTTCGATTTGATGACAATTCTGACGTGCTTATCAGGACGTGAAGGGCGCGTCCTCTGGCGAAATGGTCAAAAGAATAGCTGATTAAGGATTGAAGCTCAAAGAAGATTGCCGTATAACTGAAGGACAGCTATACGGCAATTAAAATCTGGAGCCACCTTGCGGACTTGAACCGCAGACCTGTCGATTACGAATCGACTGCTCTACCAACTGAGCTAAGGTGGCTAGCTCTGTGAAGGCACAATATACGGACGCGCCGCCAGGGCTGTCAAGCGGGTGCGCGCCGGACACGAGGGAGGGAGAGAGGATGCCTAAAACGAAGAACCTGGGGAAGCTCAAGGACCGTTTTGAGGTCCGCGGCGGGGTGATTAACGAGTTCGATTTTCATCAGGGCCAAAGGGAATTCGCGGAGGAAGAGCGGAATCGTTTCGCGCAGCGGGGAGAGGAACAAAGCACGGGCGCGGGCGAGGGCGAGCAGCCGCAGAGTGAGGCCGAGCGCGTCGCGCAGTTGATGGAAGAGGCGCGCCGGAAGGCCGAAGAGAATCTACGTAAAAAAGAGAAACGCGAAGGAAAAGCGTCTCCGCGAAGTGCGGCGCGCAAAGGCGGGGCCGGGAAGAAGAAAGGTGTCGCCAAAAAGAGCGCGTCCGGCGGCGCGAAGAAGGCCGCGAAGAAGGCTGGTAAATCGCCAGCACCGCGCAAAGCGGCCGCGAAAAAGTCTGGTGTTAAAAAGGGCGTGGTCAGAAAAGGCGGCGCGAAGAAGAGTGGCGCAAAAAAGAGCGGCGCAAAGAGGGGTGGCGGGCGTGGTCGGTAGACGCGCGGCCCGTGTAGAGACGTTGCAGGGAGGTCGGAATTAATGCCAGAGCAGACTAAGAATATGGATGAGAATCAACGGCCGGAGGGCGTAGCAGAAGGCGATCAGGCCAGAGACAACGAGGAGAACGAACTCGAAGCCGAACAGGAGTCGGCGGCGGCGATGGACGCGGACGTGCCGCAGCCTCCTGACAGTTCAGGTACGACCGAAGGCCAGCCGTCGTAAAAATAGTCGGCGCTAAAGAGACGCGGCGAAGAGGGGTTGCGGAAACCTTTCTCGCCGCGTCCGCGTATCTTCAAGCCCGCGAGCGCAGGCGGTTCCGGCGCGGCTGAACATGGGTTACAATGCGCAAGCGTTTGTTGTCTCGCTCTCCCCGGCGGTCCCGTTTCCTGCTCACGGCTATCATGAAAAATCGTTCCCCCTTCGGTCTGAAAACAGTCTGCTCTCTACACGCGCGCAGACGCTTCGTCGTCTGGCTCACCTGTCTAATCCTGCTCGCCGCCTTTACATCCGTCCGTGCGCAGAAAAAGAACAACGCTTCGCGCCCGCGGAAATTGCCGTCGCCCGAAAAGATCGTCGGCGATTATCTGAAAGCGACGGGCGGCAAGAAGCGTCAGGCCGCGATTAAAGACGCGACCTACGTGTGGGAAGTTCAACTCAAAGGGAACCCCACAGGCGGCGCGCGAGAGTTTGTCAAAGCGCCCGTCTCCACGCGCCTTGAGATAGAGATATCCGAGGGCATGGATGGCGACGGCGAAGGCATCGCCGCCGTCAGCGCGCGCTCTGCCTGGCGGCGCTCGCGGGACAAAGGCGTGCGGACACTGACGGGCGCGGAAGCAGACACGGACCGGCTGGCGGCCGCGCTCGACGCCAGCCGCCTCGTTGATTACAAGAAACTGAACGTGCTGGCGCGCACGGTCGCTTTCGACGAGACGGTGGGCGAGCCGGCTTTCGTCGTCGAGTTCTCGACCAAGAGGGGCGCGCGGCTGCGCTACTGGTTCGGCGCGACGAGCAAACTGCTTTTGAAGACCGAGGACCGGGCCACAGGGAAAGGCAAACTTCTCGGCGACTATCGCGCAGAACGCGACGGCGTGCTTGAGCCGCACCGCAAGGTCTCTACGCCCGTAGACCAGTCCGACACGGCCCTGGTCTTGCGGTCTGTCAGCTACAACACGGGCCTGAGCGACGCCCTGTTCGACCCGCCGGCGGCCGAGGAGGCTCTGGACATCCCAGGACTTCTGCGCGAGGTCGAGGCGAATCAGAAGGAGATTGACGAGCGCGTCTCGAACTACGCGTTCACGGAGAAGAGGACCGAGCGCGAGATCAACGACAAGGGCGAGTTGAAAAAGGAGAAGGTCACCGTACATGAAATCTACCCCTTGCCCGGCGGCGGGACGATTTACAAGCTGATTAGCGAGGACGGCGTTCCGCTCTCGGCCGAGCGCGCCGCGAAACAGGACCAGAAGATCGCGGAGTCGGTCGAGAAGTACGAACGCGAGCGCGAGAAGAGGGAGCAGAAAAAGAGGGCGGACGAGAGCGAAGGGAAGGCCGGGAAGAAAACGGACGACGACGATGAAGTGGGGATTACAATCTTTCTGCGCGCGTGCGAGTTCGTCAGCCCGCGCCGTGAGCGCCTGCGCGACCGCGAGGCCGTCGTCTTCGACTTCCGCCCGCGCCCTGGCTTCAAGCCGAACGGCACGGCTGAGAGCATCGTCTCCAAGCTCAACGGCGTGGCGTGGATTGACCCCGTTGACAAGACCGTCATTCGGCTGGAAGCAAAGCTCGCGGAGAGCTACAAGGTCGCGGGCGGGCTGGTGGCCTCCGTCCGCCCCGGCTCCGCGTTCGTCTTCGAGCAGACGCGCATGGCCGACGGCGTGTGGCTGCCGCGCTTCATGCAGGTCAACGTCGCCCTTAAAATCTTCTTCTTCAAAGGCGTCGAGGCCAACGAGACGCGCGAGTTCAGCGACTACCGCCGCTTCGATACCGAAGCCAGCGACTACAAGCTCGGGGAGCCCGCGGCGAACGCCCCTGCGCCGCCCAACCGGTAAGCCGAGCGTCGGCCCACGAGTCAGACAGTAAACACGATGAAGCTAATCTTCCTACACGGTCTGCCGGGCGTCGGCAAGCTGACGGTCGCGCGCGAATTGGCACAGTTAACGGGCTTCCCGGTCTTCCATAATCACCTGGCCGTTGATCTGGTCGGGTCCGTTTTTGAGTTCGGCAGCCGGCCGTTCGTCGAGCTGAGAGAAAAGGTCTGGCTCGCGATGTTCTCGCAGGCGGTTGCGGCCCGGCTGGACGGTTTAATCTTCACTTTCGCCTATGACCGTAGTGTCAGCGACCGCTTTATCGGTGAAGTCAGAAAGATCGTTGAAGAGGATAGTGGCACAATTCTCTTTGTCGAGCTGAAGTGTTCGGTCGAAGAGTTGGAGAAGCGAATCACGGATTCATCGCGCGAGAGCTTCGGGAAGCTGACTTCCGTCGAGCAGTTTCGCGAGTTGAGCCAGGCCGGCGCGTTCGTTGACCCAGGGATTCCGGCTGAGCGGTTGGTGATAGAGACTACGAAGCTCACCGCGCCTGACGCGGCCCGTCTGATTGTAGACAGTTTGGGGCTGAGATAAGCTGACGAAGCGGCGATGATATAATTCACCGAATGATGGCGGGCGAATCAGTAAATTTGTTGCTCTTCATGTTGGCGGCGCTCGTCCTGTCGTTCATGCTGGCAAACTTCCTTGCCAAGCGTAGCAAAGAGAAGCCAATCATCCACCGCCGGCCTGACGCAGACATGGTCAAGGTGGTGCTGAACCTTGAGCGGAAAGCCCTGGAAGATTTGTTCACGCTCTACAGGCGTGAGTTCGGCGCGGAGGCCGCGAGGTACGCGCGCCGGACTTACAATAAGTGGAAGGCGGGCGAGGTCCGCCCGAACAGGCAGACGTTCAACCGCTTCCTGGTGCACCTGCCGAGCGTGATGAGCTTTGACTTGAAGTGCGAGGTCTTGAGAAAGTTAAGACAGGAGTATTGTGCCAGGGACGATTATCAGCTCACGGTGGACACGCGCAGTTGGCGGGAAGACGTGGCCCCGCTGGTCGAAGAGATCGTCAACAAGTCTTACACGGCCCAACTGCCCAGATACGTCGAGAGGAAGTTAAGATGGCTGGCGGCCGACGACATGCAGTTGGCCCGCTCGATTCTGGCCGAGTCGCAGGCGCAGGAGAGCCGAAACGCGCTGTTCCTGCTTGAGCGAGAATTCGATAACATAGAACAGCTCTTACACGCCACGGGTGGGAGGAGCGAAGTCACACACACCGTCAGGCTGCCGCTGGGCAGCATCACGCTGACGGTCGAAAGAAGGTTGACCTGATGGCCGACGAGAAGGAAGAGTTAGTCCCGCAGAAGCAATCGCTGTTCGACGTGACGGCCGACGACATACTGGACAACGCCCTGCACAACCTGGACGAGAAGCAGGCACGGGACGTGACGAAGAAGGCGGCGGACGAGGTGGTGCGAATCGCCGTCGAAAAGCGGATGGCCGAGCACAGGACAGAGGCCGCGCAGGAGGAGATGAGAAACCTCGTGCACAACGCCAACCTGCTGGACCAGAGGGGCGGCGATTATCAAATCAACAGCACGTTCGAGACCGCCACCGGGACGACGCAGGTGCAGCTCAGCAAATCAAGATCAACCAGCGGCCTTCTCATCGCCGCCGCCGTTATTCTGGTCATACTGTTAATCGTCCTGATCTCCCTGCTCGTCAGGTCATGATGCAAGGGCGGTTAACTTCCACCATCTTACTCGCGACGGTTGCTCGCGCTCCGAGGAGAACTTATGAAAATCTTGACGATTTACTTCCTGGTCTTCATGCTGGGCTTCTACGCGCTGGATTGTTCGGGGAAGAAGAATACTAACGCCCCGTCGCCGCCCAAGACCTTTCCCCTGGGCGAGTACCAATACGCCGGTTACGATGAAGGCGGCTCAAAGGTCGTCGAAGGGCGACTGTCCATCACGTCGCGCAAGGACGACGAACTCAAAGGCACCTGGGAACTAAAGCAACTCGGCGCTCCACAGAGAATCGGCCCACAGGTCGGCTCAGGCGACCTCGTCGGCAGTGTCCACGGCACCGAAGTCGCCCTCAGCCTCAACCCGAACATGAACGACAACAACGTAGACCTACGCGGCAAAGTCGAAGGCAAACGCTACACAGGCACCTGGAGTTACAGCGGCTTCGCCGGAATCATCAGCTCGGGCCGGTTCGAGGCGACCGCAAAGTAGGCACGTCTGAAGTGCCCGTAATCGGTGATGAGGCCCGCAGGCATGGATGCTGAGTATTATATCTCCGAGTGAAGGGGTCAGCAGTAAAGCGAACGATATGCATGAAGTGATCGTCATCGGCGGCGGGTTCGCGG
>DATFCB010000511.1:0-8730 GCA_035253525.1 Pyrinomonadaceae bacterium
TCTTGAGATACTGGGCTTCTGGACCCCGCAGCACCTGCAACAGAGGCTCGCGGAGTTTGAGCACGCGCGCTTCGAGAATTTCATCCTCGCTGCCTGGGACGAGTTGCGCGGCAGCCGCGACCCCGTCACGCGCCCGCCCCGTCACGCGCTCATCTTTAAAAGAAGCCTCGACCCCGTCGCGTTGGAATTAGCCGTCGAAGAGTTGCTTTCATCTGGGGACGTAACGAAGTCATGTTGACGGCGGCGAAAGAGGACGGCGGGCAGAAGGTCGCGGCGTGGGAGGTGGAAAGGGCGGACGGGCCTTTCCGCTGTTTCTGCTGCCGGCAGATCGTGAGGCTCAGAAAAGGCGAGATCAAGGCTCCGCACTTCGCGCACGTGCCGCCCGTCACCTGCGAGTACGGGACGGGCGAAAGTGAGGCGCACCGCCGCTGCAAGATCGCGCTGTTTGAAAATCTTTCCGTGGACGCGCGCGTGCGCAAGTGCGAGATGGAGAGAAATCTCGGCACGGTCAGGCCGGACGTGAGCGCGTACATTAACGAGGTGCCGGTCGCCATCGAAGTGCAATTGAGCAACCTGCCGCTTCAGAGAATACAGTTTCGCACCGCCGAGTACGCGCGCAAGGGAATTTACGTCCTCTGGCTCCCGCTCTACAGTTCAGAGTTGAAAGAAGAGTTGTACTCGTTGCGGCCCTGGGAAGCGTGGCTTCACGCGGCTTACTTCGGAAGGGTCTACTACTGGCTGGACGGCCTGCGTGTCCGGCCCGTTCACTTTCGCGATTACTACAGGCGTAGGCGCGGGCGCACGCGCGACTACGAGCAGTTGGCCCGCAGGAAAGTTCCGATTGACGGACAAGAGGCGCTGCTGTGTGACGACTTCCGACCCGTCAACAGGGCAGCGTGGTCGGGCCGCCACATCTCAATCCCGCCGGCCAAACTTTTCATGGACACGCAACCGGACTGGTATCTCAAGTGAGTGCGGGGCGAGCCACAGGACGGGGCGAGGCTTATTTCGCCGGTTCCGATTCCAATTTACTCACGCGCTCTTCCATGTCTTCCTGCTGATTCTGCCACGTCAGGATGTCCTCGTTGAAGACGCGGAACTTGCGGTTAAGATTGTCCATGTTCCTTTCGAACCGCCCGAAGCGTTTCTCCATCGCATCGAGGCGCACCAACACCTGTTCCCAGATGGGACGCGTCTCCTTCAGCCGCTGGTCAACTCTTTCCTCTAAGGCCGTCAGCCGCGCGTTCATGTCTCGCATGCTTGTGCGCATGTCTTGCATACTTGTGTCGAGGGCATCGAAGCGCGCCATGACGCGTTCCTCGAAAGAGCGTCCGTCGGGGATGTTCTGTGTGATTTCTTCACTCATTGTGTGGATTATCACTCCTTATAGAGATTCTACTCAAGGGTGGAGTGGGTGGGTGATGTGACTATAGAACAAGAGGCAGGAGGTTTCAACTTGAATATTCTTCGCGCGCGCTCGGGGAGAGCTACATGTCGGCCCACCAGTCTCCGACGAGGATGCCGTTCAAGGTTTGGTCGGCTTTAACTTCGACGACGATTCGCTTGTGCGTGCTGCAATTCGCGCCCATGCCGCACTTCATGTAGTCCGTGTAATAAGCCTTCTTGCCGCGCATCTCCCCTACGGAGTCGTCGCCCGCGACGAGCGTGGCGTAAACGAAATACCTGCCGGGCGGAACCTTCAGGCTGTAATGCACGCCTTCTTCCCAGTCGTCACGCTTCTCCGAACAAATAACCGTGGCTTGCGTCTCCACGTTCTCCGCGCACGCAACCATCACGCTCGGGATGCCGTCGGCCGGGTAAGCCATGCTCCCCTCTATGAAGCCGCTTCCAGGCGTCGGCGTTGCGGTCGGCGTCGGCGTCGAAACCACCCCGCCCGACGAATTGTTCGTGTTGACGTTGGTTGAGGCGTTAAGGTTTCCGCCATTGCGCGTCGTCCCCGCGTTACCGTCATCCTTCAGCAGCATCCACGCGATTGCTCCGCCCAGGCCCAGCAGCAACACCGTCGCCGCGACCGTGAGCGTGACGACCGAGGCGGTGCTGCGCCGCTTCTCAATCTGCGTCGCCGGATGCTGAGGGCCGCCTTGCCTTGTTGACTCTTTGCGCGGCGGCGCGGTCGAAGCCTGTGCGCGCGCGGGACGTGTCGGCGCGAGCGCGGGGTCGTCGAGCACTTCCGTTGGCGGCGGCCCGCCCGCATCGAGCGCGAGCGTCCTGTCCGTATCCGCGCTGGCATCCGGCCGGAGGGCCGCGCCGTCTTCGAGGCAAAACCTCAACGTGTCGTCAATGTAAATGCGTTGGCATGTCGGACAGCGCTTCATGTAGTTGGCACAACCGTCGAAAAGATTTTCACGGGAACTAGCTCTGGCACATTTTTAACCGTGCCGCGGAATATATCACGTTTCACCGAAACGCTGACCAGGACGACAATCTTGTTCTTACTTGTCGCCGGAAATCAGGTAGAATGCTGCGCGCTTGGGGCAGCCAGAGGCAGGCGTCGTACAACTCACGAGGGGCGGAACAAAGAGAGACACTATGACTGAAATGGTTCGACAGGCGACGAAGATCATGCTCATACGCCACGCCGAGAAGCCGACGGATGATCCTCCTCCTTACGGAGTGACCTCGGGCGGCGAGCGCGAGAGCGAGTCGCTGACGGTCCGCGGGTGGCAGAGGGCCGGGGCGCTCGCGGTTTTCTTCGCGCCCGCGAACGGCTCCTTTCAGAACCCGGCGCTCGCCAGGCCGCAGTTCATCTACGCGTCCACGCCGACCAAGCGTCAGGGAAGTCGCCGCTCCATCGAGACCATCACGCCGCTCGCCGAGAAGCTGGCGATAAGGGTCAACTCAAACTACCCGAAACTCGAAGCGGAGAGGATGCTGGAAGAAGCTTTCCTCTGCGCAGGCGTCGTCCTCATCTGCTGGCAGCACGAACTGCTGCCGAAGATCGCCAGCAAGATACTCGGCAACAAAACGACCGCGCCGCACGAGTGGCCCGAAGACCGCTACGACATGGTCTGGGTCTTCGACCGCGACCCCAACTCAGACCAGTACGGCTTCAAGCAGGTCCCGCAAAATCTGCTGATGGGAGATTGGGCCATCCCCATCAGATGACGGGCGTGACGACGACGCCCTAATTGTTCTTCTCGAACCATTCGATGAGTTGCGGGTAAAGGTCCGCGAGCGTCGGCCGGGCTTGCGGTTGCGGGACAGGTCTACGAGGAAGGTGTCGAACGCCTTGAACTGCGGAAAGCCACGGCGCTCGGTCATCATCCGGTCAACGCTCGCGATCATCTTGTCCTGCTCTGCGCGAATTCTCTTACAGGCTGTCTATGAAATCGTAGTAGGCGGCGCGGTCTTCGGGGCCGAGCGCTGTGATTAGGATGCCGGCCAGGCAGCCGGCCACGGGCTCGTCCGCCTTCAACGGGATGCAATACGCCAGGCGTCCTTCGAGTTTGACGCTGTCACCTGCGGGGAGCACGACGACGACGAGCACGTCGTGGCTCCCTTCGCCCAGGCTGTGAGACCCCAGGCTGGCGTCGGGGATGACGAGACTTAAGCCCCCTTTGCTCACGTCTCTGGTGTGGGCCAAAACTGTAGCCAGGCGGCTTTCTTCCGCTCCGGGCTCTATGACGGAGACACTGGCCCTGAGGCTTAGTTTGTAGCGCGGCTCGCGGCGGCGGTCGCTGCTGATGGTTTCCCAGGCGGAGGCCATGACACGTTCCCGCCCGCGCGAGAAAAGCCCGCGGGCCAAAACTGAGGTTTGTGAATCGCCGGCGGGAGTGGGAGGCTCGTCGGCGTCTCTCGTGCGGCCGAAAGTATGAAGGGAGGAAAAGCAGTGATGAACTTTGCGGGATGAATGATGAATTAAAGACGGCTGGTTTTTAATTCATCATTCATCGTTCATCATTCCGCATTCGTCGCTCATTATTCCTGTCTCTTGTCCAGTCGCCTGACGTTTTTCCTGATCGTCTCGCTCAAGTCGGCGATGCCCCGCAGGTCGCGGTTGGCCCTGGCCGAGAGTTGCACGTCGAGCGAGCCGGCGTGCTGCTGGAAGAGCGGGTTGGTGACAAAACTCTTGACCATATTTCTGAGCACGAGGATGGAGGTCTTCAAACGTACCTCGTCAAAAGTCTCCTGGCTCGTGTGTTCCCTCGCCTCGCTCGGGTCGTCGGGAAACTTGATGGTGTCTCGGAGCCGGTTGGCGCGCTTCTTCATCTCCCCGGCCTTCTCGTAAAGAGAGTCGTAGTCCAGCTCCTGGCCCGTGAAGGCCGCGCGAATCATCTCGTTGTTGAGCACCTGGATGGTGTTGAAGTCTTCCCTGATTTGCGCGATCAGGGCTTGCTTGCGTCGCGGGTCCACGGGCATTTTGGCGCGGGTCGCGTTCCTGACGTTCCCCAGCTCCCTCCTGCGCATGGCCTCCTCGCGCTCGGCGGCCCGCCGGGCGTTGTAGATGTCAATTGGATTTCCGATGCGCTGGGCGTGGGCGGCGGCGGACAGCACTAACATGAGAGCGCACGCGGTGATGGTCAATAACGCGAGACTCGTTGCTCGCTTCGTTCGATAGCCTTTCATCGAAGTCCTTTCCACGGCGGCAGACCGTAACGGGCTCACTTAAATGGCCCGACAAGGGTAAGATGAAAAATTCATCTCCTCCCGAAATGCCGAACATCCGTCGGCTAACATTCAATTAAGCTGGAAACCCCTGGCTGGTTAACGACGAGTATAGTGCGGTCGAACTTTTCGCACAATGGAATTTTTACGGCCGCGCAAGCTCCGACGGAGCTTTTGTTCCCCTCACATTGTTCGCGCTCACTTGGCGGCGACTTCGAGTTTTGTCGTCTGGTACTTGACGGAACTCGTGCCGACCATGATATCGAACTGGCCCGGTTCGACGACGCGCTCCATGTGCAGGTTGAGGAAGGAGAGCTTGTCGGGCGTGAGCGTGAACGTCACCGTCTTGCTCTCGCCGGGCGCGAGCGAGATGCGCCGGAAATCCTTCAGCTCCCTGACGGGGCGCGTGACGGAGCTGGCGAGGTCGCGTATGTAAAGCTGCACGACTTCGTCGCCCGCGCGCCGGCCCGTGTTCCTGACCGTCACGCTGACTTCAGCGCGGCCCGACGGGCCTATCCGCGCGGGCGTCACCGTCGGGGTCGAATACTCGAAGGTCGTGTAGCTCAGCCCGTGGCCGAAGGGAAAAAGCGGTTCCTTGCTCGTGAAGAGGTAGCCGCGCCTGGCCGTCGGCTTGTAGTTGTAATAGATGGGAAGCTGGCCGACCGAGCGCGGGAAGCTGACGGGTAATTTGCCCGCCGGGTTGTAGTCGCCGAACACTACGTCGGCTACGCCCGTGCCCGTCTCCTGGCCCAAATAAAATCCTTCGAGGATGGCCGGGACGTTCTCCGCGATGTAGTTGATTGCGAGCGGCCCGCTGTTAATCAGCATCACGACCACGGGTTTACCCGTCGCGAGGACGGCCCTGACGAGGTCGTTCTGCCTGCCAACTAACTCAAGAGTGTCGCGGTCGCCCAGATGGTTATCGGCCCAAGCCTCTTTGTTCGTGTCCTCGTTGCCGCCCAGGACGAGCAGCGCCACGTCCGACCGCTTTGCCGCCTCGACCGCCTCGCTGATTAACTTCGCGTCATCCTCGGGCGTCGCGAGCCGCGAGGTGTCTGCCCACCAGTCGCCGCCCTCCTGCGTGATGTTCACGCCTTTGGCGTAGTTGACCTGCACGCGGCCGCCAACTTTTTTGGTGATGCCTTCCAGCACGCTGACGCCGCGGCCGGGGTTCGGGTCGCTGTAGCCGCCGAGGTGCGCGCGGTCTGCGTTCGGCCCTATGACGGCGATGGACTTCAGGCGCGTGCGGTCGAGCGGCAAGGTGTTGTTCTCGTTCTTGAGCAGAGTGATGGAGCGGCGCGCAGCCTCGGCCGCAAGCTCGCGGTGGGCGGGCGCGTTGGTCAGGCGTTCGGTGCGGTCGGGGTCAACGTAAGGGTTCTCGAAGAGGCCGAGCAGGAACTTGGCACGCAGGTTCCGCGCGACCGCGCGGTCGAGCGCGGCCTCCGAGACACGGCCCTCGCGGACGAGTTGTGCCAGAAGCGGGTAGGTGTCCGGGTCGGGCAGTTCTATGTCAACGCCTGCTTCGATGGCGAGCTTCGCGGCTTCGGCCTTGTCGCTGACGATGTGGTGCAAACTTTCCATCTGCGGGATGCCGTAGTAGTCGGAGACGACGTGGCCGCGGAAGCCCCATTCCTGGCGGAGAACTTTGTCGAGCAACCAGTGGGAGGCGTGCGACGGGACGCCGTCAATCTCGTTGTAAGAGGCCATCACGCTCGCCACGTTCGCCTCCTTGACTGCGGCCTCGAAGCTCGGCAGGAAGTATTCGCGCAAGACCCGCTCCGAATAGTTGGCCGGGCCGATGTTCGTCCCGCCTTCGGGCTGGCCGTGCGCGGCGTAGTGCTTGGCCGTCGCCATGACGTGCTCGTTGTCCACTCCCGGCCCCGGTCCTTGCAGAGCTTTGATGACGGCCACACCCATGCGCGAGACGAGGTACGGGTCTTCGCCGTAAGTCTCTTCGGTGCGGCCCCAGCGCGGCTCGCGCGCGAGGTCAAGATTGGGTCCGAGCACTTGATGGCTGCCGCGCGCGCGCGTTTCGAGCGCGGCGACGGTGAAGACGCGCGTGGCGAAGTCAGGGTCCCAACTGCTTGCGAGCGCCAAGGGCTGCGGGAAGTGCGTGCCCTTCTGTGCCATCAGGCCGTGCAGCGCCTCGTCGTGAAAAATGGCCGGGATGCCGAGGCGCGTGTTCTCGACGAGCCACTTCTGTAGGGCGTTGGCGAAGCGCGCGGCGTCGCGCGGGTCCTTGCGCTCGCGCTGGCGTGCGATCTGTCCTATGCCGTGTTGCATCACGACGCGCGCCTTCTCTGGAGAAAAATCGCCGAGGTCTGTGGAGAAGTCTGTCTGCGGACGGACCTGCGGCCGCGCGGCCCAGAGGCAGACGAGCTGTGCCACTTTCTCTTCCAGCGTCATGCGTCCCAGGAGGTCCGCCACGCGGCGCTCGATTGGCAGGCGCGAATTCTTGTAGTCAGGCGTTCGCTCCTGCGTCTTCGACGCGGGTGCGAGAGTCGCCACCGACATCAGCGCCACGCACAAACACGCGACCGCGCGCCTGCTTCTCAAAGAGCGTAGACGAAGAGTTGCTGTAAGTTTCATCAAAGTGTCCATCCCAGGCTAGGTGTGAAAGCAGAAAGGAACGAGCCGCGAATCACTGACTCAACCCCTTAGCGCCTTTGCGTCTTGGCGTGAGGTTAAATTTCACGCTGGAGGCACAAAGACGCAAAGAGTTGAGTTTAGGTTTTGTAGCTCTCTCTTAGTTCAGGCGGTTGTCACGGCCGCGAATTTACTTGAGAGCACGAGCGAGAGAGCGCCCATCAGCGTCGGAATCCCTCCCAGGGTCGAGGGGATGATGCGCACGTCGCGCAGGCCGTGGCAGATGCCGTTTTCTTCGACGGCCCTGCTAATCTCTGCGCTGATCATCGGCCACGCGCGGACAATCGACCCGCCAAGGATGACCGCCTCCGGGCTTAGTCCGCCGATGATGTTCGAGATGCCGATGCCCAGGTAACGCCCGGTTTCGAGCAGCGCCGCCCGCGCGTTCTGCTCCCCGCAGAGCGCCTGATCAACAAGCTGCACGAAACTGACGACGCCTGCGTCGCGCCCCGCCAGCTTCCTGTAGCGCGCCAGCGCCGCGCGCTCCGAGGCGAAGGCTTCCCAGCACTCCATGCCGCCCGCCGCGCAGGTTGTCGGCGCGTCTGTGCCGATGGTCATGTGGCCGAACTCGCCGGCCGCCCCTGCCTCGCCGTGATAAATCTGACCGTCGAAGACGATGCCCGTTCCGAGTCCTTCTTCGACCAGGACCATGACGAAGTCGCGCACCTCGCGTAGCTCCGAGCGGCCGAACCAGAGTTCCGCGAGCGCCGCCGCATTAGCGTCGTTCTCGACCTTCACGGGCAGCCCCGTGGCGGCCTCCAATTTCTCCGCGATGTCCCAGTCGCGCCACCTGAAGTGAGGGATGAAAACCGCCTTCCCCGTCTCAGGGTCAACCAGCCCCGGCAGGCTGAGGCCGATGGCCTCTATGCCCTTATCTTTTTTGATGAGCTTGCGGGCACAGTCAATGACCTGCCGGAGCGTCTCTCCCTCGCGCGGGTCCGTCAGAAACAGCTCCTGTTCGCGGACGCGCCCCGCCAGGTCGCAGGTCGCGACGAGCGTCTGCTTGGTCCCCAGGTCAACGCCGAGGGCGACGGGGCCGGCGGCGCGCAGTTGCAGCAGGATGGGGGGACGACCGCCCGTTGACTCGCCTTCGACCTCGTCAATCAAGCCCTGCTCTTTCAACTCGTCAACGATGAGCGAGACGGTCGAGCGCTGCAACTCCGTCTCGTGCGAGATGGCCGCGCGCGAGATGGGGGAGCGCTCGCGGACGTAGTTGAGCACGATCTGCCGGTTGATGTGGCGGATCGTGTCGGAGCGCGCGACACTGGCTTTTTTCAGGTTGATACGTCGCATAGCGAAGGCGAAGAAGAGCCTGTGATAGGAAAGAACCGAAACGACCCGAACTTTGTTCAACAGCCTGAGAAAACTTTGCGTGAGGTTAAGCCTTGATGGATAATCCGTCAAGAATAAACTTTCAGAAGCCGTGTCGCAGCCCGTCTTTGCGGCTTTGCGCCCTGG
>DATFCB010000512.1:0-4531 GCA_035253525.1 Pyrinomonadaceae bacterium
GGTTGCGCGCGGCTTGCGCTTTCGTGTCGCCAGCGGCGGCGGCTTCCTTCTTGACGTTCTCGCCGCCCGGCGCGGCTTTCATCTTCTCGACGCGAGCGGTGATGCGGCGGTCCAGGTCCGCGATCTGCTCGGGCGTGAGACGGTAGATGTTGGTCTGGTTGTGATAGACCTTCGCGCCGGTCACTATGTCCGCCTGCTTGAAGCCGAAGCCTTCGGCCTTGGCGATCAATTCCTGAATCGTCATCTGCGGCGGGACGATGCTGACGGGCGACGGCTTCTCTTCCAAAACTTCAGGCACGGTCACGGGCTTCGGCGCTTCCATCGGCAAGTCTTCGCCGTGCTCGCGCTTCATGTGGTCCAGAAAATCCTTGAAGCTCACGTTGCCGGTCAATTCAAAGCCGACTTCAAAAGCCGGGCTGTTCGATTTGACCACCTGGAAAACGCGCGTCACTTCGCCGTCGCGCTCCTGCACGGAGACTTCGACCATGATGTCCACGAAGTATTCCAGCCCGCTCGCCGTCATCGGCAGCACGCGCCCGATCTCGTTGTCCTCCTTGGCCTCCTTGCCCTTGGCCGGAATCTGGTCCGCGATGACGACCGACTTGCCGCTCCCCATGCAGAGCCGGCGCAGGACGCCCTGTAAAATCATCTGGTCGGCGGCCAACTCTTCCGCCGAAGGCTGCGCGAGCGGGTCGCCTGTTCTCTCGCGCACGGCCGCCACCATCTCGCTGTGCTTGGCGCTGAAATACCCGGCCCACGAATCGAGCGCGTAGCAGCCGTAATTCTGCTCGCGCCCGTCGCCCGAAAGCGCCCAGTCTATGAACTCCGGCAACTCGTCCGCGTGCTCAATCTCAAGCGCGTCGAACTTCGTGCCGACGCCTTTCAAGAGTCGCGCCTTGCGCTCGACATCGAAGATGCAGAGGCGGCCCAAACCGGCCTCGGCCATGCTGCGCAGGAAATGGCTTTTGCCCACCCCGGCTCCGCCGCGCACCGCCATCACCAGCCGCTGCTGGCGCGGCCGACGGCTGAGCGGGTTAACTTTGGGTCTCGTCTGTGTACTCATCTCTCACTCCTCATAAGCTAGGTTACGGTCCTCCCAAACTTCTCTCTCTCGCGGGGGAAACACTCGAACACTTTGCCCACTCCAAACTCGCCAGACTCCAAATTCTCGGAGCCCTGCCCGTTCAAAGCAACGCCGGGAGTCTACCACACTTAACACGAGAATGGAACAAATTTTCATCGATGAAACAAAAGCAGGAGTCGGGAGTCAGGAGGAAAGAAAATCTGTGGCTTTCCGCCTTATCCCTCCTGACTTCTGACTCCCGCTTTTTTTCTTGCCAGTCTTGCCTGCTTTCATTATTATGTGCGGGCATTTTCACCGGATGCCTGCTCTTTATCGAGGTAGGTCACGCTGCCGGTCTAGCCTTTGCAAGCTAGCCTTTACTTGAATCGTCCTCGACAACAACATCTTTCGGCTGCCTCGTCCGGCACCACCGTCCCCTGTAGGCGGTCTACAGGCGACCACTTTAGCGGAGGTTTCTGTTATGCTCAGAATGGGAAAAACCAACAAAGACCAGACGGAAAGCGAACAAACCACGGATAGCCAGACCACTCAGTTCAACTCGTCGCGCGGCACGAGCAGCTACGGCTCGTCCTACCAGCAGCAGCCGGCGGCCGATACGCAGTACCGCCCACAGGAAACCGGCTCCTCGTCGCGCGCCGTCACCGAGAGCGAGTCTCTGGCCCGCGACATCAAGGAGGGTCTCCTGAGCGGCTTCGTCGGCAACGGCACGACCTTGACGGGCGAGGCCAACTTCAAAGGGATGCTGCGCGTTGACGGGCACCTCTCGGGTCAGGTCAAATCTGAGGGCGGGACTTTAATCGTCGGCAACAACGGGCAGGTTGACGCCGACATAGACGTGGCCGTCGCCACCATCCACGGCTCCGTCAACGGCGACATCATCGCCAGCCAGCGCCTCGAACTCGGTCGCGCCGCCAAGGTCAACGGCAACATCCAGACGCCTTCGCTCGTTATCGAGCAGGGCGCGGTCTTCGAGGGCAGTTGCCGCATGATTCAACAGAAAGCCGCCGCCGATAACAAGCAGCGCGAGGACAACAAGTCGCGCTATGGCGACACGTCAAGCTCGCTCGACACCAGCACGAGCAGCACGTCATCAGTCGCCGAGACGGCCTCCGATACACCGTCTTACACAGAAGCCTCCGAGGCAGCCGCCAGCTAAAGCAGCTCAGAGGCAACAGGCTCGTAAACCATAAATCGTAAATCGTGAATGGAAAAAGACGGTTCGTCTCTTCACGATTTACGATTTATGGTTTACGGGCTTTTTCTTATAAACTGTTTCCGCGAACGATGACTCGACACGCCGACAACGGAAAGAATGGGCGCGGCCTGGCGATTGTCAGGGCCGCGTGCCCGCACGACTGCCCGGACACGTGCGCGATGCTCGTGACGGTCGAGGGCGGGCGCGCGGTGAAAGTCGCGGGCGACCCCGCGCACCCGTTCACGCGCGGCTTTCTCTGCACCAAGGTTGCCAACTACGAGCAGCGCACGCACAGCCCCGACCGCGTGCGGACCTGTCTACGCCGCAGGGGCGCGAAGGGCTCGGGCCGCTTTGAAGTGATTAGCTGGGACGAGGCGCTGGACGAGATTGTTTCGCGCTTCAAGGAGCTGGCCGAATCCTTCGAGGGCGCGGAGACGATTCTGCCTTACAGCTATTGCGGCACGATGGGGCTCGTCCAGTCGCAGTCAATGGACCGCCGCTTCTTCCACCGCCTCGGCGCGTCGCAACTGGACCGCACCATCTGCGCCTCGGCGGGAGCGGCAGGCTACAGGGCGACCGTCGGCGCGAGTATTGGCACAGACCCCGAGCGCTTCTCCGAGGCACGGCTCATCATCCTCTGGGGCACGAACACCATCAGCTCGAACGTGCACCTCTGGCCGCAGGTCCTGGAAGCCAGGGCCGCGGGCGCGCGCGTCATCTGTATTGACCCGCGGCGCACGCGCACCGCCGACCAGGCGGACGAGCACGTAGCCCCGCTGCCGGGCACGGACGCCGCGCTCGCGCTCTCGCTGATGCACGTCATCTTCGCGGAGGGTCTGGAAGACCGCGACTACCTCGAACGCTACACCGTGGGTGCGGAAGAGTTGCGCTCCCGCGCGCGCGAATACTCGCCCGCGCGCGTCGCCGAAATCTGCGGCCTCGAAGCCGAGACGATAGCGCGCCTCGCCAAGCTCTACGCGACCACGAAGCCTTCCGTGATACGCCTTAACTACGGGCTTCAGCGCCACGCGGGCGGCGGGATGGCCGTGCGCACCATCAGTTGTCTGCCCGCAATCACGGGCGCGTGGCGCGACCCCGCAGGCGGCGCACTGCTTTCGACGAGCGGCACGTTCCCGCTCAACTATGCCGCGCTGGAGCGGCCCGACCTGATGCCGACGCCGCGGCCGCGCACGCTCAACATGTCTGAGCTGGGCAACCTGTTAACTAAGACGAGCGACCCGCCCGTCCGCGCGCTCTACGTTTACAACTCCAACCCGGCGGCGGTCGCGCCCGACCAGCGGCGCGTGCTCGAAGGACTAAGCCGCGAAGACTTGTTCACAGTCGTCCACGAGCAGTTCATGACAGACACCGCCGATTATGCGGACATAGTGCTGCCGGCCACGACGCAGCTCGAACACTTCGATCTGCACAAGGCTTACGGACACTTCTACCTCGTCGTCAACGAGCGCGCCATCGAGCCGCTCTTCGAGAGTAAATCGAATTCGGATGTCTTCCGCGAGTTGGCCGCGCGGATGGGTTTTGAGGAAGAGTGTTTCAAAGACGCGGACGAAGAGCTTGCGCGGCAGGCCATCTCGACGGACCACGCGGCGCTCAGCGGCATCACGCTCGAAGGTTTGCGCGAGCGCGGCTGGATGCGTCTTAATCTGCCGGAGACTTTCGCGCCGTTCGCGGAAGGGAATTTCCAGACCGCTTCGGGCAAGTGCGAATTGTTCTCGGCCGCGCTCGAAGCACAGGGCTTGCCCGCCGTGCCGGAGTTCATCCCGCCGAACGAATCGGCACAAAACGCGCCCGCCGTGGCCCTGCGCTACCCGCTCGCGCTCATCAGCCCAGCGGCGCACGCCTTTCTGAATTCGAGCTTCGCCAATTTGCCAAAGCAGCTCAGGCAGGAGCTGCGCCCGTTCGTGGAGATTCACCCACGAGACGCCGAGGCGCGCGGCATACAGGACGGCGACGCCGTGCGCGCCTTCAACGAGCGCGGCTCGTGCGAGCTTCACGCGGTCGTGACGACGCGCGCCCGCCCGGGCGTCGTCGTCTCCCCTTCGGTCTGGTGGAACAAGCTCTCGCCTGGCCGCGCGAACATCAACCAACTGACTTCGCAAGCCCTCACGGACATGGGCGGCGGCGCGACTTTTTATGATGCATTGGTGGAAATAGAAAAGCAGTAGTCAGTGGACGGTGGTCCGTGGTCAGTTAAGAACAAAAGCCTTTTCTTTAACTGACCACGGACCACC
>DATFCB010000513.1:0-17955 GCA_035253525.1 Pyrinomonadaceae bacterium
TTTCATCCCTCATCCCTCATCCCTCATCCCTTGATTTATGACCCCCGAACGCTGGAAACAGATTGAGGAAGTGTTCCAGACGGCGCTCGATTTGCCCCCGCTTGAGCGCCGCCGGTACATCGTCGAGGCGTGCACGGGCGACGACACCTTGCGCGAGCAGGTCGAGGCGCTCGTCGCGCAGCACGACCAGGCCGGCGACTTCATAGAGGAACCCGCCTTCGCCGTCACGGGCCTCCGCCCCGACATCGAAAGGGACGCGCCGACGCTCGTCTCCGAGTCGCTGGAAGACCCGGCCATCGGCCGCCGCGTCGGCCCGTACAAGATCGTGCGCGAGATCGGCCGTGGCGGAATGGGCGCGGTCTACATGGCCGAGCGCGAGGACGGCGAGTTCCGCCGCCGCGTCGCCATCAAGCTCATCAAGCGCGGGATGGACACGGACTTCATCCTCCGCCGCTTCCGCAACGAGCGCCAAATCCTGGCCTCGCTCGACCACCCATACATCGCGCGTCTGCTCGACGGCGGAACGACCGAGGACGGGCTCCCCTACTTCGTCATGGAGTACATAGAAGGGCTGCCCATCTATCGCTTCTGCGACGAGCGCAACCTGCCCATCGGCGAGCGCCTCCGCCTCTTCCGCCAGGTCTGCGACGCCGTGCACTACGCGCACCGCCATCTCGTCATACACCGTGACATCAAGCCCGGCAACATCCTGGTCACAGCCGAGGGCGTGCCGAAACTTCTGGACTTCGGCATCGCCAAGCTCCTCAACCCGGAACTCGCGGACATCACGCTCGACCCGACGGCGACGGCCATGCGTTTGATGACGCCGGAATACGCGAGCCCCGAGCAGGTGCAGGGCCAGGCCGTCACGCCGACGACTGACGTTTACTCTCTCGGCGTGCTGCTCTACGAACTATTGACGGGCCACCGGCCTTACCGCTTTCTCAACCGCGCCCCGCACGAGATCGCGCGCGTCATCTGCGAAGAGAAGCCGATGCACCCGAGCGTGGTCATCACGCGCCCCTATGACCTGCTGCCGATGCACATAGAGGGGCAAGAGGGCGACACGCTCAAGTTCCTCTACCGCAGCCGCGCAGGCTCCGGCGACAGCCTGCGCCGCGACCTCGAAGGCGACGTTGATAACATCGTGATGAAGGCGCTCAGGAAAGAGACGCAGCGCCGCTACCAGTCGGTCGAGCAGTTGCGTGACGACATCACGCGCCACCTGGACGGGCAGCCCGTCTCGGCCCCGCCCTTCTTCCCCGTGTCGGCCCACCCGGCGGTCGGCTTCGACGCGCCGACGGCCGAAAAATCCATCGCCATCCTCCCGTTCAAAATCCTGGAGGAGCGACGCGCGGACGAGACGGGCGACGAGTATCTGGGCATCGGCCTCGCCGACGTGCTCATCACGCGCCTGAGCCAACTGCGCCGCTTCAACGTGCGCCCGACAAGCTCGGTCCTGCGCTACGGGAGCTTAGACTCCGACCCCGTCATGGCCGGGCGCAAGCTCGAAGTCGGCTTCGTCCTCGACGGGCGCATACAGCGCGCGGGCGAGAACATACGCGTCACCGTGCAACTCCTGGACGTGTGGAGCGGCTCGGCCGTCTGGGCGGGCCAATTCGACGAGAAGTTCCGGGACGTGTTGAGTCTCGAAGACGCCATCACCGCGCAGGTGGCCGAAGCCATCGTCCCGCACCTCTCCGGCGGCGAGCGCAGCCTCCTCGCCAAGCGCAGCACGGACAGCCCCGAGGCACACGAGGCTTACATGCGCGGGCGTTACCACTGGAACACTCTCACGGAAGAGGGCTTCGCCAAGGCGCTCATCTATTTCAACCAGGCCGTCGCGCTCGCGCCCGACTACGCGCTCGCCTACACGGGCATCGCCGACTACTACAACTTCCTCGGCGTCTATGCCGTGCTGCCCTTCAGCGATACTTCGGCCGCCGCCAAGGAGGCTGCGCTCAAGGCGGTCGCGCTCGACGACATGCTGGCCGAGGGTTTCGCCGCGCTGGGATTTGCGACGCTCATGAATGAGTTCGACTGGGAGGCCGCGGAGCGCCACCTGCGCCGCGCCATCGAACTCAACCCCAACTACGTAACGGGCCGCCTCTGGTACAGCTACTTCCTCGGCATGGAAGGGCGCTTTGACGAAGCGCTCGCACAGGTCCGCCGCGCGTTAGAGCTGGACCCGCTGACGCCGCTCGTCCACCACAACCTGAGCTGGCTTTATTACCACGCGCGCCGCCACGAGGAGGGCGTGGCCGCCGCGCGCAACCTCGCCGCCAACGAGCCGAACTACGGGCTGGGCCAGGTCACGCTCTGCATGGTCTTGTGGCACGCGGGCGAGTACCAGAGGGCAATCGCAGCGGGCGAGCGCGCCGTCGAGCTTTTGGGCCGAAGCCCTTACACGCTCCTCTGGCTGGCGTCCGCGCACGCGGCCGCCGGGCACAGAGACGAGGCGCACGCGCTGCTTGACGAGGTCGAGGAGATGGGGTCCAGGCGTTACGTGTCGCCGTACCTGCGCGCGATGGTCTACAGCAATCTGGGCGACGGCGAGCGGGCGCTCACTGACCTTGAGGAGGCGTGGGAGATACGCGACGCGCGGCTCGCGTGGCTCGGCGTTGACCCGCAGTTCGACTCGTTGCGCGGCCAGCCGCGCTTCAACGAAATCCTGCGCCGGACCAACAACCCGCTCGCCGCGCGCATCCTTCACCCGCCCGAGCCGTCCACGGGACAGAAGTCCGTCGCCGTCCTGCCGATGAGACTCATCGGCCCGTCCGCGACCGGCGACGAGTACCTGGGCGTCGGGCTAGCGGACGCGCTCGTCACGCGCCTTTCGAGCGTGCGCCGCTTCGTCGTCCGGCCGACGAGCAGCGTCTTGCGCTTTCAGGGCGGGGCGGACGATCCCTTAAAGGCCGGGCGCGAGTTGAACGTGGACTTCATCGTCACCGGCACAATTCGCAGCGCGGGGAAGAGCATCCGCGTCAGCGCGCAGCTTTTGAGCATCAGTGACGGCGCGACCCGCTGGGCCGGCCACTTCGACGAGAACTTTACGGACGTGCTCAACCTCGAAGACTCCATCTCCGAGCAGGTCGCGACGGCTCTCGTCCCGCACCTCTCCGGCGACGAGCGCCGCAGACTTTCAAAGCGCGGGACGGACAACGCCGAGGCGTTCGAGGCTTACCTGCGCGGGCGCTACCACTGGACCTCGCTCACGGAAGACAGCTTCGCCAAGGCCATCTCGTGCTATTACCGCGCCATCGCGCTCGACCCCGATTACGCCGCGGCCTACGCCGCCATCGGCGAGTATCACTGCTGGCTCGCCATCTTCGGCGTGATGCCGCCCGCCGAATGTCTGGCGGCGGCGCGCGACGCGGCCCGCCGCGCCGTCGAGTTGGACGACACGCTCGCGGAGGCGCACACGGCTTTAGGCTTCGCACTTTTGGCACACCCGACGCAGTGGGAGGAGGCCAAGATTCATCACCTCCGCGCCATCGAGCTTAATCCGAACTACCCGACGGCTTATGTCTGGTACGCCGGGCAACTCGCCATGGAGGGCCGGTTCACGGAGTCGGACAGGGAGATTCAGCGCGCCTGCGAATTGGACCCGCTCAACCCGCTCAACGCTTACAACCGCGTCTGGTATCTCTACCAGGGCCGTCGCTACGACGAGAGCATACGGCGCGCGCGCGATCTGATTCGCTCGGACCCGCGCTACGGCCCGGCCTACTTCGGCCTCTCCTGGGCGCTGCGGCGCACGGGCGCTTACGAGGAGGCGATTGAGGCTGCGAGAAAGGCGCTCGAATTCGGCGGGGAGCCGCCGCTCAACCTGGCGGCGCTCGGCGCGGCGCTGGCCGAGGCGGGGCAGATAGCGGAGGCGCGACGCGTGCTCGCAGAGTTGCACGAACTGGCCGACAAGCGTTTCGTCACGCCGTACCACCGCGCCCTTGTCCACCTGCAACTGGGCGAGCGCGACGCGGCGCTCAGTCTTCTCGAACAGAGCGTCTCGGACGGCGAGCCGTGGATCGTCTGGCTCGGCGTCGAGCCGCAGTTCGACTCTCTGCGCGGCGAAGAGAGGTTCACGGAAATGCTCAGGCGGACGCGCAACCCGGCCTACTTGCAGGACGTGAGCACCATCCGCACGAACGCCGTGCCGAAAATGGCGACGCCTCATCAACCGACGCGGCCCGCGCACGCACAGACCGTTACGCCGGTCTCGGCCGAATCTTCCGCGGCGCAGCCGCGCCCGACCGAGGACGAGGAAGCGCACCAGCTTTACACGGCCGGCCGCTACTTCGCCACGCGCCGCACGGCCGAAGGCTTGCGCCAGGCCATAGAGCGTTTGGAGAAGGCCGTCGAGCGCGACCCGTCTTTCGCCGTCGCCTACGCGGAGATGGCAGACTGCTACGCGCTCCTGAACTGGTACATAGAGCCGCCGCCCGACGACGCCTGGGAGCGCGCCAAAGAGGCCGCGCTCAACGCAGTCCGCGCCAACGAGCGTGTGGCTGACGGGCACGCGTCGCTCGGCTTCGTCCTGATGCACTCGGACCGCGACTTCCGAGGGGCTGAGCGCGCGTTCCGCCGCGCCATAGAGTTGAAGCCCGACAACGCGGTCGCGCACCGCTGGCACGCCTTCAACCTCTCGGCGATGGGGCGGCACGACGAGGCCGTGGCCGAAATCCGCCGCGCGCAAGAGATCAACCCGCGCTCGCCCGTCGTCGCCACGGCCTTCGCCAACGTCCTCTTCTTCGCCCAGCGCTACCGCGAGGCCATAGAGCAATGCAACCGCGCGTTGGAACTGGACCCCGGCTCGCTCTCGGCCCGCATCATTCTGCGCTGGGCTTACGAGAGCAGCGGGATGTGCGTGGAGGCCTTCGCCACCTACGAGCAGGAGCGCGCGTTTGCGGGCGACACGCCGACCACGCGCGCCAAGCACGCGCACGTCCTGGCCGCGTGCGGGCGAAGCGAGGAGGCGCGGGAAATCCTGCGCCGTCTGGTCGCCGGGCGCGACAAGGAGTGGGTCACGGCCTACGAGATCGCCGTCATACACTCTTTCCTGAACGAGCGCGACGAGGCTTTTCACTGGCTCGACCGCGCCGCCCAAGAGCGCGCCGTCGGCCTGACCTACGTCCGCGTTGACCCCCGCGTCAACAACCTACGCCCCGACCCCCGCTTCGACGAGCTTCTCCAGCGGCTCAATGGGAAAAAGTGATAAGTGATGAGTGATAAGTGATAAGTTAAAGAAAAACGGTTTTTTACTTATCACTTATCACTCATCACTCATCACTTATCACTTATCACTGTTTTTCCCGCCTTTTGGCTTTCCGAAAAATTTTTTCTTTCCCGGTGATCCTTTTCCCCGGCCGGTTGCGCGTTAGCAGGTGGAGGAGAAATCCAATGCAGAAGAATCGGCCAGTTCGCATCGTCAAGCGCGACCAGAGGGCGCGCGCGGAGCAGACCCCCCAGGCCACGACAGCCGAGGGCGGCGCTGTTAAATCTACTGAACGTGACATGAAGGCGGTCGTCGCCGGCTGGGTGCGAGAGCACCGCCAGCAGGCCGAGCAGTATCGCCGCGCCGTCGCGGGCCTCCTGCGCGATTCCGGCCTCCGCCCGTCAATCGCCTAAATTTTCGGGCAAAAGTCTCCCCAGGACTCTCCCCGTAAGTTTTCAGACAACTAACCCCCTGCGGGGACAAGGAAGGCCCGCCCATCTCTAACCAGACAGGCGGGCCTTCTCGTCAGAGGTTTTCTCTTTACAACGCGGCAAAAGCAACTACAATGAGGCGCACGAGAGTTCGTCTTAGAAGCTGTGGACCCGGCCGTGCAGCTTGACGACCCAACCCGGCACTGCCCGCCGGCTCACAGTCCATGCCCAGCGATTCTTGAACGTTAGATTTTGAGTGCGCGGAGTCTGCCTCGCTTGCGTACAGACGCGGCGCGGATGCAAGCGTTAAACTCTCGCCCCGACATGAACAAGATGAAAGCACTGGTGGTTGACGACAACAGTTTGATTCGCAGCAACGTGGCCGAGGTGTTGCGCGAAGACGGGTGGGAAGTGTCCGAGGCGGAATCGGCCGAAGAAGCCTTCGAGATGCTGCACCGCGACGGCTGGTCGCTCGTCTTCTGCGACGTTAAGCTGTCAGATAAGAATAGCGGCGAGGGCTATGACGTGCTGCGCCGCTTCACAGAGGAGCAGCCCGACGCGCAAATCATCATCATGACGGGCCACGGCTCGGCGGTCGGCGCGCTCGACGCCGTCTCCTCCGGCGCTTACGACTACCTGATGAAGCCGTTCGACGTTGAGGACGTGCTGAAAATCTCGCAGGCCGTGCGCCAGGGGATAGAGAAGCGCGCCCGCCCAGGCACGACCGGCGAACTCCCGCCCGCCCCCGTCTACACCTCCGACATCGATCTGGTCGGCGTCAGCTCGGCTTTCGTCGAAGTGATGAAGCTGGTGGGGCGCGTGGCCGCGACGAGCCTGCCGGTGCTGATTACGGGCGAATCGGGGACGGGCAAGGAGGTCGTCGCGCGCGCCATACACTGGCGCAGCCCGCGTGCGGAGCGCCCCTTCGTCGCGGTCAACTGCGGGGCCATCCCGGCCGAGTTGATCGAGTCTGAACTCTTCGGCCACGTCAAAGGCTCATTCACGGGCGCGCACGCAGACCGCCGCGGACTCTGGCAGGAGGCCGACGGCGGCACAGTTTTCCTGGACGAGATCACGGAGACTTCGCCCGCATTTCAAGTCAAGCTCCTGCGCGCCCTGCAAGAGCGCGAGATACGTCGCGTCGGCTCGAACCAGACCGTCAGAGTTGACGTGCGCGTCATCGCCGCCTCGAACCGCGACGTTGACGGGGAGATGCGCGAGGGCCGCTTCCGGCAGGACTTACTCTACCGCCTCAACGCAGTGACCTTGCACCTGCCGCCCTTGCGTGAGCGGCGCGAGGACATCCTCCCGCTCGCGCGCTACTTCGCGGAGCGCATGGCCCAATCTTCCGGTTCGTCCTGCATCAGCTTCTCGCGCGACGCCGTGCGGCTCCTCGAAAACTACGACTGGCCCGGCAACATACGCGAGCTTGAGAACGCCATCGTGCGCGCCGCGGCGCTGTGCGACCAGGCCGTCCGCCCCGAAGACTTGCCCGAGCGCGTCCGCAACTTCTCCGCGCCCACGGCAGTTCAGGCACACGCCAGGACTCCGCGCGACGGCAACGGCGACGACGGCGAAGACTTACTCTCGCTCGCAGAGGTCGAGGGCCGCCACATCTTCCGCGTCCTCGCACGCACCGGCGGCAACAAACAGGCCGCCGCCCGCGTCCTCGGCATTGACCGCACCACCCTCCAACGCAAGCTCGAACGCTACAACGTGGAACAAAACGGCGACGGCGCTAAGACGAAAGAGTCGCGGGGCTGAGCGGGACGCTCTAGGAGAGTGTTGTGGAGAAGACGCGGAATGCTTTTAGATAAATAAATCAACCGACACGCCGAAGAATTTTGCCAGGGCTTTAGCCTGCGTCTTGCTGATACTGCGCTTCCCGTTGATAACTTCAGAGGCAATCCCTTTCGAGCCGAAAACCTCCAGCAGGTCGCTCTGCTTCAACTCTCGCGCCTCCATCAAGTGACGCAACACTTCCAAAGGCGTCGCCTCTCTTGGTTGATAAAACTTCTCTTCAAAGTCCTGTATGAGCGTAGCCATCAGGCGCAACAGAGCGTCCTCTTCGGGCGACAAGTCTTCGCCCTTAGCCATCAGCTTTTCGACTTCGGCGAGCATACGCTCATTCTCTTCTTCCGTCTGAATTACCACGGGCATAACTCTGGCGAGAAGTTTTTTATACCGATCAGGATTGATTGCTGCTCTACTCACGTTTTCCAATCGTCATATTCCTCGTGCGTAAAAATATCTATGATGAATATGGTCTGGCTTCGATAGACAATTCTGGCTATCAGCCTGTACTTATTATCGCTGATGTTAAAAACCGTGTAGCGCCCTACCAAGTCAGCGTGTAAATATCTCTGCTTAACTTCTGCAAGATTCTGCCACCTCGCCCTCTTAGCTGTCGCATACCACGCATTCAATGCCGCGTCCGAATCCGAGTGTTTCAAAATGAAGTCGCGGATTTTCCTGTAGCTGATGACGTTCATACCTGCCGTCCGCTCCTCTTATTAAGATTTTTGAGCTTCTCATGGTTGGCATCCTTTCGACTGTACTGTCCGGTAGTTTTGGTTTCTCATTTGCCTTTGCATTGGTCTGTAATGCTGGCGGCCACTTCAGACAAAGATATGTTCTCATGTTGAGAACGGAGCGTCAAGAACGCATGCTGGCGGCTAATCAGAGACGTAATACTCAAAGACAAGCGTGGACGTAGCGGACGAGGCGGACCCATTGCTCGTCGGCCATCTCGATGATGCGGAGGCCGAGGAGGTAGCGGCGCGTGGCTTCTGCCTCCTCCATGAACCAGCGGCACCATTTCGGCGTAGCGCGTATCTCGACGGGGCCGTCGGGGAGTTCGAGCGTGAGTTGCAGCGTGCAGCCGACGACGTTGAAGTAGCGGTCGCCGATGTGGTTGGTGTGGAGGCTGACGGCGAGGCCAGTCTCGCTCAGGTCGCGCGTCACGCCGCTCATCTCGGGACGCTGCGAGCAGGAGCCGTCGGCTCCCACTTCGAGCAGCGAGAGGCCGAAGCACACTGAAAGCTTGAGCCGTGCCTCGCAGCGCGGTGACTGGCGGCGACCTGCGGCGGTGTCGTCAACGAAGTGGCTACGCGGCCACGATTGAGGACGCGACTTCAAACTTCCCCTCCCGCCTCCTCGAAACCTCCCGCGCTATCAACACGATTTGCGAAGTGTCGAAAGGCTTCGCCACGACCCAGTCCACCTGCGCGGCCTTGCGCTCGTGCGAGCCGACGGCCTCGCCCCAGCCCGTGACGACCGTTAGCGGAATCCTCAGGTCGCGCTCGCGCACCGCGCGCGCGAACTCCCACCCGCTCATCTCCGGCATCCCGACATCCGTGAAGACGGCGTCGAACTTTTCCCTGTTGAAGAGCGAGAGCGCCTCGCGCCCGCCTTCGGCCAGGACCACCTCGCAACCCTCTTTCTCAAGGATGTCGCGCAGGAGCGAGCGCACGTGCTCCTCGTCGTCAACCACCAGGAATCGCATGCGGTGCGCCGGGTCCGCCTCGGCCGAAACGTCCGGCAACTCGGCGGTCGTGTGCGCCGCGCGCCTGACGCCTTCGGCCACGGGCAGCTTGATGCGAAAGCTCGTGCCGCGCCCGACTTCGGACGTGACCTCGACCGTGCCATCGTGCCGGCGAATGATGCCGTAGCCGACCGCGAGGCCGAGGCCCATCCCGGCCTTGCCCTTGGTCGTGAAGAACGGGTCGAAGATGCGCGAGCGCACCTCCTCGCTCATCCCCGTCCCTGTGTCCGAGACAGAGAGGACGACCGCCCTGGCCGTCTCCTGCGCCGAGAGCGTCAACGTCCCGCCCTCGGGCATCGCGTCCACCGCGTTGAAGACCATGTTGACTAAGACCTCGCGCAACTCAGACTCGTCGCCCAGGATGAGCGCCTTGGAGTGCAGTTCGAGGTCGAGGCTGATGTGCACGTTCGCGGCTTCCGCCCAGTCCTTCCAGCGCGGGCGCGTGATCTCGCTCACGTCGAGCAGAAGCTGGCAGGTGTCAACGGGCTGGAAGTCATGGTCGCGGCGCTGGCGCGCGAAGTCCTGAATGCGCTTGATGGTCTTGGCCCCGTCCTTGGCCGTCTTGACGATAATCTTCAGCCCGCTCTCTATCTTCGCGGGGTCTTTGGTCGCAAGCAGGAGTTGCGCGCGGCCGAGGATGCCGGCCAGCGTGTTGTTGAAATCGTGGGCCACACCCGACGCCAATTCGCCGAGCGCAGACATCTTCTCGATCTGCGAGTACTGTTCGCGTATGCGCTCCTGCTCGGCGATGTAGTGGTTCAACTCGGCGACGTGGCGCTCGGCCTGCTCGGCTTGCGCGGCCGCCGCCTCGGCCCGCGCCGCCGCGGCCGCCTCAGCCTTGGCCGCCGCCGCCATGACCTCTATGTTTTTGAGGTATGTGCGATAGGTGAAGTAAACGAAGATGATGATGGGGACGGCGGCGAGCACGGCGTAGAAGCCGACCGCGCCGACAAGCTTGGCGATGATGCCCGCGGCGGAAGCACCCGCGAAATAAGTGACCGAAGTCCAGAGATAATATTTCGTCCAGGTGTGCCAGATTGGCTGGTCCGTCTTGCAGGCCGCGAGCACGGCGACGAGGCCCGAGTTGCTGATGTACTGCACGAGCGCCATGACGCAGAGCGCGCTGATGTAGTTGGCCGAGTAGTCGCCGTGCGGCAGGTCCGTCAGCGACCCGAACGTGAGCCGCAGCACGGAGACTGTGACGAAGGTCGAGGCGGCCATGACCGCCGCGTTGAACATGATCGTCAGAGCCTTCTTGCTGAAGCGCAGGCTTGAGCAGAAGGCTTCGGCGGCCGCGAGCAGGATGGCGACCTCGCCGCCGTAGAGCAGCATGGTCAGGAAGATGAGCGTGTCCGAGACGGAGATGTGCGAACTCAGGCGCGGAATCTGAATCGAGAGGCGCGACCCCAGGCCGAGCGTCACGACGGCCAGCAGCAGGAAGCGCAAGTCGAGCGTCACCCCACTGAGGTTCAGCACGGCGTAAGCGGAGGCAGCCGAGCCGGCCGCGATGATCAGCCACATGTACGGGACCGTGAAGCGTTGCCTGCTGAGGGTCGTCGCTTCCACGCTCGTTTCCAGAGCACTCATCTTTTTCTCTCCTCCTGACTCACTGCCGGTTGCTCGTTTTTGTGCCAACCTACGACAAGACTTGCGCGCCCGTGTGGCGCTCAAGGAAGACCGTGTCGTAGAAGTCGCGGAGTTTGTAGCCTGCGCGCTCGAAGAAGGCGCGCGCGTTCTGGCTCTGCTCGTTGACGAGGACGCAGAGCGAGTTCGTGCGCGCGAGCAATGTACGACTCAACTGCGAGACGCACCGCGCGCCGTAACCGAGGCCGCGAACGCGCTCGTGTACGTGGACGCCTTCGAGGTAGATCACCTCGGGCGTGTCGGAGATAACGTCGGCCTTGAAAATTAACTGCCCGCCCTCGGTCCAGACCCAGACGCGTCCCTGCTCTATGCGGCGTGCGCAACGCAACTGGAAACCCGCCGGGTCCGCTTCGAGCGGGTTGACGCCGCTCTCGGCGTGTGCCATTTCGGCCTGGACGCGCATCACCGACCCTAGCTCGGCGGCCGTGGCGAGGCGGAGTCCCGCGACCGGCTCTAACGCCTCGACGGGCCAGCGCTGCTCCATCAACAGCTCGCGACAGACGCGGCGCGGGCGCTGGCCGACGTTGGCGTAGTAGCGCCAGAAGCGCTCTATCTTCTCCTGTTCGCCCATCATCAGGTGCGCGTTCGGGCAACCTTGCGCGAGGAGCGCGAAGGCTGCGAGCGCGGCCTCCGTGCGCGTCTCGACGAGCGTGGCGTGGCCGATGAGCGCGACACCTTCGAGGCGTCCGCGGCCGTCGCGGGCGGCGTGGAACGATCCGCGGTTGAGCGGACTTTGCAGACCGTTGTCGCGTATGTGGCCGGCCATGACGACCGTGTGCAGCGGGCGCTCGGCGAGAAAGGCCAGGACTTCGCTTTCGTCTCTGTCAGTCAGGGGGTGAATTGATAAAGAGCCTGGGGCGTCCTCCGGCATCCACGTTTCGGCCGCCCTTAACTCTTCTAACCTGGTCGGGTTGGTTATGGTCATCAAAGAGTCCTCAAAGTGGTCTTAAAGGTTAAAACGCGAGGCAAGTTTGTTCGCGTCCTGGGTCTTTTTCAGTAGCCAAGGTAATCAACGCCGGTGTCCTCCACTACCGGCATCGAAAGCGTGCCGTCGCCGCTCGTCGTCGCGGACATGGCCTGCGTCATGGCGTCGCTCCGAAAGATGCTGTCGCCAATCAACACGCCGTCGCCGATGAGCACTCCATCGCCTATCAGCACTCCGTCGCCGATTAAAACTCCGTCGCCGATGAGCACGCCCGAATTGAGGAAGGTCGTGCCGTCGCCGATGAGCACGCCGTTGCTGATTGTGATGTGGTCGCCGATCAGGACGCCGCTCGACAGCTTCGTCGTGTCGCCGATGAGCACGCCGTTCGAGACGCGGCTGCCGTCGCCGATGAGGACGCCGACGTTGTATATGCCCTGATACTTGGTGATGAGGTCGAGGCCGGTGGCATAGCCGTAGTTCAGAACAATTCCCTGCGACCAGTTGAAAGTGTGCCCGGCGAGCGTCGTCTGCGGGACGGGCGCTGCGAGCGTCGTCAAAAGCGGAGCGCCGACGGGCGTCGCCGCATTGAGGTCACTGCGAACGAGTTTCGCCAAACGAATCGCGCCCTCTATGTTGAGTTGGCCCGCGCCCTGTTCGAGCATGTTGAAGCCCGCGAGCGGCTGCGCCGTGTACATCAGGATGGCCTTGACGAGGTTGGGCGTCAGCTTCGGGTTCGCCTGCAAGACCAACGCGGCCGCGCCCGCTGCGACCGGCGTCGCCATCGAGGAGCCGTTCATGTACATCATCTTTCGGTTGTCCACGGGGCTGACGCCCGCGTCGAGCGACGGGTTTTGTGTGACAATCAGGTTGTCCACGGCCTCCGCATAAATCAGCTTGTTGCCGGGCGCGACGATGTCCGGCTTGACTAGATTGTCGTAATGCTTGAGGCCGAGGAGGGTCGTCGTGTAGCTGCGCGTCGGCCCGCGCGAGCTGTAGGTCGTGACCGAGTCGTCGCCGCGCGTGTTCGTCCCGTAGGTGTTGCTTGCGCCAACCGTGATGGCCGAGGGCTCGTTGCCGGGCGAGTGTATCTGGCCGTAGATTTTTTGGCCCGTTCCCGTCTTCCCGTTGTTGCCGGCCGCCGCGACGACGACGACGCCTGCGTCCGCCAAGCGGCGCACGGCCTTGCACACCGGGTCGTTTTTATAAGAATCAATAGCCGGCGCGCCGAGGCTCATGTTGACGACGCGTATGTTGTAGGCGACGCGGTTAGCCATCACCCAGTCGAGCGCGGCCAGGACCGCGGAGACGGAGCCCGCGCCCGTCGCGCCGAGCACGCGCAAATTGATGATGTTGGCGTTCGGGGCCACGCCCATGTACTCGGCATTCGAGATGCGCGCGTTGCCGGCGGCAATCGAGGCGACGTGCGTGCCGTGGCCGTAGGGGTCGTCCGTGCGGTTCTCGCCCGTGAAGTCCTTGCTATAGACGACGCGCAGGTCGTTGCCGCGGCCGAGAAAAGATTTGTGTTTGGTGTCAACGCCGGAATCGAGGACGGCGATGCCGATGCCTGTGCCGTCCAGGCCGGAAGTGTTGGTGCCCGAAGCAGAGCGCACGGCGTCGGCCCCGGTCGTCGCGGAGATGTGGCCGAAGGCCATGAGCGGACGGTCAGGCGTGACGAACTTAACGCTGCCCCACGCGGCCAGGAGTTCGACGGCCCTGGCCGGCAACTCGACTGTCAGGGAATTTAATTTCTGAAAGCGGCGCGCGACACGGCCGCCGTTGGCGAGGAGGAGGAGCGAATCGAAAGGGGCCGTGCCCGTGCCGTTGAGTTGAACTATGACCCGGACGCGCTCTTTCGAGCGTTTGCCGCCCTTGATGCGCAACTCGTGCGAGACTTTACCCTTGCTCAGCGAAAGACCCTGTGCCCTGCCGCCGCTGTCTGTTATCAGAGTGCCGAGGCACAAACAGACCAGCAGCGCGGGGGCGCTAATCCATTTCACGGCGAGGGAACCTCTGAACTTCTTCACCTGACTCCTCCTTTTCCAGACGGCGAGACGAAGTCCGACGTAAAACATCGAGCTAAGACTTCGACGCCGCACGAGGCTCGGGCCGGAAAAACTCCGCCCGGTTCAAGCCTCAACGTTTCAAATTCCGCACGACATTTACAGGTAAAAAAGAGCCCTGCCAGCGAGGTGGAACCGACTAAAAGGGAGAGTAGTTGGGGTGCTTTTAGTATTCCAATTATCCGCCGCGCAGTCAACATCTATTTCCCTCACCTCATGCAGGCCGTGTCGTCGCCCCTCGTCAGGATTGACTGTGCCTGCAAAATGTTATCGCCGATCATGATGCCGTCGCCGATCATGATCCCGTCACCGATCATGAGGCCGTCGCCAATCATGATGCCATCGCCGATCATGATGCCGTCGCCGAGCAACAGCGCCGTGTCCAAAAAAATTGTGCCACCGCCGAGCGACTCCCCGTCACTCGTCATCACGGCGGCACCGAGCGCAATACCACTCGTCATAAACTCCGCGTTGACCGCCTGCGTGGATTGCCCCTCGACGACGCCGTCGCCGAGCACGACCCCCGCCCCGTAAATTCTCTGATACTTCGTCACGAGGTCAGTGCCCGTCGCGTATGCGTGGTTCAGAATGAGCCCGCGCGCCCAGTCGAAGGTCTGGCCGGAGAGCGTCGTCTCAGGCGTGGGGGCAGAAGTGGTCAGAAGCGGCGCTCCCGCGTTCGTCAATTGCGTCAGGTCGCTCCTGACGAGCTTAGCCACTCTGAACGCGCCCTCCACGTTAATCTCGCCCGCGCCCTGCTCGAACATGTTGAAGCCCGCGAGCGGCTGCGCCGTGTACATCAAAATCATCTTGACCATGTTCGGCGTGAGATTGGGGTTCGCCTGCAAGAGCACGGCGGCCGCGCCCGCCGCGACCGGCGTCGCCATCGAAGACCCGCTCATGTACATCATCCGGCGGGTGGTGTTCGTGCTGAGGTTGGTGTTCAGTTCCGGGTGCGCGGCCAGGATGTAGTTGCCGACGCCGGCCGCCCCGACCACTTTGTTGCCGGGTGCCGTCACGTCCGGTTTAATCAGATTGTCGTAATGCTTGACGCCGCTCGCGTCGGTCCAATAACTGCGCGTCGGCCCGCGCGAGCTGTAGGTCGTGACCGAGTCGTCGCCGCGCGCGTCCGTCCCGAAGCTGTTGCTTGCGCCAACCGTGATGGCCGAGGGCTCGTTGCCGGGCGAGTGTATCTGGCCGTAGATTTTATAACCGTCGTCATCTCTGCCGTTGTTGCCGGCCGCCGCGACGACGACGACGCCTGCGTCCACCAAGCGGCGCACGGCCTGGCACAGCGGGTCGTTGACGTAAGAGTCAACGGCAGGCGTGCCCAAACTCAGGTTGACGACGCGTATGTTGTGCAACGCGCGATAGGTCATCACCCAGTCGAGGGCCGCCAGCAGGCCGGAGGTCGTGCCGACGCCCTGCGAGTTCAGCACGCGCAGATTGACGAGTTTGGCGTTTGAAGCAACGCCCGTGTAAGCGCCGCTGTAGATTGCGTCGCTGCCGGCGGCGACGGAGGCGACGTGTGTGCCGTGGCCGTAGGGGTCGTCCGTGCGGTTCTCGCCCGTGAAATCCTGGCTGGCGACGACGCGCGTCAGGCCGAGGTCGTTTTTAAGCGAAGTGTGGTTGGTGTCAATGCCGGAATCCAGGATGGCTATGCCGACGCCGCTGCCGTCGTAGATGGTGGTCGTCTGGATGAGGCCGAGCAGCGTGTAGGTCGTCTGGACGCGTATGGCGTCCGTGCCCGTCGTCGCGGAGAGGTGGCCGGACGCGACCGCCGGCCGGTCGAGCGAGACGTAGCGGACTTCGTCCCGCGAGGCCAGCGCCTCGACGGCCTGGGGCGGGAGGCTCATGGCGTTGATGTTCAGGTTGCGCAGCTTGAGCGTCACCTTTCCGCCGATGTTGAGCAGAAGATTTTCGAGCAGCCGGCCCGGAGCCCTTTTGAACTGAACGATGGTGTTCACGCGTTTTCCGCCCTCTGACTTTTGTAGCCGCGCCGACAGGTCGGGCGAGATTTTCGCCGAAGCTACAGACTGCGCGCGCGCCGCGTCTCCTGCGAACAAGCAAGCCAGCATTGCGAGAGGAGCGAGCCGAAAAGTCGCGCGGTAGAGCTTAGGGAAAATCACTGGGCTGCTCCTTGGAGTAAAGCTATTCGGGTTTTGCTGGCTTGAATAGTCGGGGACTCGCCCGCCAATTGTTGGCAAGGCCCGTACCACCTTGCGCGAGAGTGGGTCCGTGAATTTCAATCAGCGGGCGGGACGGATGAGACTCTCAGCCGATACATGAAGCGGCCCGCAGCACCTGACTGAGGCGTAAGGAGAAGTCGCGTGCACCGGGAAAACAGTTGGGCCGGGAGGAAGATTTTGATACGGGCAGACTGATTGACCGCGCCGCGAAAGAGGGGCCGCGCGCCTGATGCAGAATGCAGCGGACTCTCTTTCGCCGCCGCAGCAATATGCGTCTTCGCGCCTCCAGCGCCTTTGCGTGAGAAAACCCAATCTTTCACGCAAGGGCGCAAAGGCGCAAAGGGGTTGATTCGTTGAATTTCTTGAGTTTTGCTGCGGTCTCTTAGGTTGAAAGCTCAGATTTCCGCCGCCCTCGCTTCATACAATTGGCACAGTCGTTGCTCGCCGGTCGTTACCCGACCCGTGCCCCGAACGAATTGACGCCCTTCACGCTTTTGACGGTCGCCAGCGTCGAAGCGCAGTGTGCTTCACGCCGGCCTTCATCAACTTCGAGAAACGGAGCGCGGTCATAATGGGGACGGACGAAAAAGCGCGTGTGTTAATCGTTGACGACGACTCAGAGGTCAGGGATGTCCTGGGCGATTTTTTGAGCGCGTCTTACACTTGCGCGAACACCGATTCGGCGGAAGCGGCGCTCGCACTGCTCAAGACCGAGCGCTTCGACCTCATCATCAGCGACATCACGATGGGCGGGATGAGCGGGCTTGAGATGTTCCCGCGCGTGCTTGAGTGCGCGCCCGAAACCATCATCATAGTCATCAGCGGCGGGCAGGCGATTGAGAGCGCCGTCGAAGCGATGCGGGCGGGCGCGTTCGATTACCTGACCAAGCCGTTCGACCTCAAGCACGTCGAGTTGGCGGTCAGGCGCGCGCTCAATCACCTCGCGCTCTTGAAGGACAAGCGACGCCACGAAAGTTACCTGGAAGAATTGATAGGGCAGCGGACGATTGAGCTGAACCGCGCGCTCTCGTCGCTCGAAGAGTCTTACCGCGCGACGCTCAAGGCGCTGGCCGCCGCCCTTGAGATGCGCGACACGGACACGCGCGGTCATTCGGAGCGCGTCGTCCAGTTCAGCCTGCGCCTGGGACGCGAGTTGAATTTAGAACCGGACGAGCTGCGCTCGCTCGAATTCGGCGCGCTCCTGCACGACATAGGCAAGATCGGCGTGCCGGACGCGATTTTGAGAAAGCCTGAGTGTTTGACGGAAGGCGAATGGGAGACGATGCGGCTGCACCCGGAATTGGGCCAGCGCATCCTGTGCGGGATAAAATTTCTCGAAGGCGCGGCGCGCGTCGTCGCGCAGCACCACGAGAAGTGGGACGGCACGGGCTACCCGTTGGGATTGAAGGCTTCCGAGATTGACCCGAACGCGCGCATCTTCGCCGTCGCGGACGCCTTCGACGCGATTATCAGCGACCGCGTTTACAGGGCCGGCAAGTCCTACGAACTGGCGGCGGCCGAACTGGACAAATTCTCCGGCAAGCAGTTCGACCCGCGCGTCGTCGCGGCTTTCCATCGCGTCGCGGCCGCGGAGTGGGAAAGTCTGCGAGCCGCTTCCCTCACAGCGTCGAAAGACGCGGCCGGCACAGCCTGCGGCGACTATCAGGAGTTACTGCCGGAATCTTTCACAGCCGACCGCGCGGCGATAGGCCAGGCCGCGCCATTCAGCCGTCGCGGCCTGGCGGCATAAAAACAAATGCGGAATGATGAATGATGAATTAAAGACAACTGCTTTTTAATTCATCATTCATCACTCCGCATTCATCATTTTGTCACGCCTTCTCTAAACAAATATCGAAGACGACTGAAGAGAAGGGAGTGTTGTTCCTCGTGATTTTGGCGACGGGGCGGATGAGTTCCCTGTGCCAGACGAGGCCGTCCCTGGTGTAGTTC
>DATFCB010000514.1:0-3369 GCA_035253525.1 Pyrinomonadaceae bacterium
CCGATGAGTACCGAGAAGACGGGCGAGATTGCCGGCGACGAACGGGACGAGCAATTGCGCTCCCTGGTCGCAGAGCACGAGACCAGACTGACGGAGATAGCGGACCTGGTGGCGCACGTGCGCCACGAAATCAACAACCCGCTGACGGGCGTGATCGGCCAGGCCCAGCTACTCCTGCGCGAAGAATTGAGCCAGTCCGCGCGCCGCCGCGTCGAAACCATCGAACACCTCGCCGGCCGCATACGCGACACCGTCGCCGAACTGCGCGCCGTCCAGCGACCACGGAAGAAGGGATGAGGGATGAGGGATGAAGTAAAAGCCGTGAATCGTGAATCGTCGGACGGTCTTTCTTTTACGATTTACCATATACGATTTACGGTCCTTATTCATCCCTCATCCCTCCGCCCTCATCCTTGCTTTCCGCTTTGATCTCCGCCCCTCCTTGAGTTAGAACTTCAAATCTTTTGCCGGCCGGAAGGATCGCGTTCTCGCCGCGCTTGAAGCCGTGCAGGAGCGCTACGGGTGCGATGAGCGGCAGGGCCACCGCCGTGATGACCATCGCCGTCGCGACCTTGGCTCCTTTGCTGTCGCCGACGATTCTGCCGGAGGACTGTAGCGGAATCCGCGTGCCGTCAACGGCCATCACGTCCTGCATCTCCCAGGCGAGCCGGCCCGCGCGCCCGAAGTGTCCGCCCCGGCTCGCCTTCACCACGCGCGCCGTCGCCGTCGCGCCCGCCTCGATGACCACCACGCCGTCCACCTTCACAGGGTTGACCACGCGGAAGCTGATCGCCTCGCCTTTTTTCACTTCCTGCGAAGTCACGGTGAAAGGCGCTTCGACCTCTATCGTCACCCCGTTGGGAATTTTCACCTTGAGATTTTGCCGCGCGGGCGACGCGTGGCTTGTGACCGCGACGCCCCTGGGCGACATGACCATCGCCAGAATCACGGCGTCGGGCACGCCCGCTTCCTTCAGGTGTTGTAACGCGGCCGGCGTGGTCACAAAGTCGCAGGGCGAGGTCTTGATCGTGGCGAGGATAGTCTCGGGCGTGAAATCGGCTTCGACCATTCTCAGCACGTCCTGATTGGTCAAGGGTGCTGCGCCCTCTTGCGACAGTTGGATGATTTTCGCTGCTTGCGGCCCCGTGGCCGCAGCCAACGCGGGCATCGTTTGAATGAGCAGCAGGGGCAGTAAAAGCGCGGTTATGAGCTTGTTCATGTGCCGGAGACTCCTGATGGTAAGAATCACTTTCAAAATGAAGCTGGCAATCACGGTGCCAGTCCTTTATCAGTGAAGCCTAAGCCGATCAGGCGTCCTCCGCTACCCGCCTTGTGACACTCTTTCAACCGCAGCCCTCAGAGCGCGGACGAATTTTCGTGAGGCGAAAAAGAAGATGCGCGGCAAGTAAATGCCGCGCATCTCTCTGGATGTCTGACCTCAGACGCGGGAACTCTTAGACTGTGACTTCCTCTTTGTCCTCGACGAGGTAAGGCGTCGCCGCTTCTTCCCTGTCCTCTGCGAGAATCGCGTTGATGACAGGCAGGCTCAGCGAGTGTTTCCCGGAAATTCCTGGCACAGCTTTGCCCTTGGCGTAGACGGCGTGCCGCCCGTGCTCCTGATACCATTCCGAGAGGTTGGCCGTCTTGTGCATGTTCTCGATAATCTGCCGCCAGCCGACGCCCGTGTTGTAAGCGCAGAAAGAGATTTCGCCTTCCTGCGTGCCGTAGGGGATGACGCACATCTCCGTGCGGCGGAAGTCGTAGTTGAACAAATCCTGGAACCACATGCCTTCGACGCAGAGGACGCGCCACGTGTCGTTCGGGTCTTCGGAACCGTGTTGCGTCTTCATGCGGTCGTTGCGGTCCGAGTTCGAGTTGGTCGAGGAGGGCCGGAACAGATTGATGATCTGCGAGACTGGAAAACCTTCGGGCGCGCGTCGCGCGTCGAAGTTCCTGAGGATTGCCATCGCGAGCTGCGCGTAAGAGAGTTTCTTCCCGCGCGCCGTGTCGGTGATGACGGCCACGTCCTTCATGAACTGCTCGTAGTCGAAGAACTCGAAGAGCGAGGTGAACTGGCCCGTCGTGCGGTTGACGACCATCAGCGTGAAGATGCCGCAGTTCGGGTGGCAGTTACAGCTTGACCAGCCCCAGGGCGCGTCCGCGCCTTGCAGCATGTCCATCACGCTCGTGAACGCGGAGTAGCTGGAGAGCGGGAACCAATCGCGCAGGGGTTGCAGGCGACCGCCGAGTTGGTCTTTAAGGTCGTGCGTCATCCCGGCGAGCGTGTAGCGCTGGCGGATGCGAAGCTCGTCGGAGATGTCTTCGTCGCGGCCTGTGAAGGAGACGGGCTGGAAAGCTATGGTCTGAACCTTGTCAATGTTCTGCGCCGCGAACTCCACGATCTGGCCGATGGCGTCGTTGTTGATCGTGTTGACGATAGTCGTGACCAGCGTCACCTTGATGCCCACGCTTGCGAGATTCTCAATCGCGCGCAGCTTCACGTCGAAGAGATTGCCGACGCCGCGGTGCTTGTTCTTCTCCTCCGAGACGCCGTCGAATTGCAAATAGACGCCGTGCTGGCCCGCTTCTTTAGCGGCCTTGCAGAACTCTATGTCTTCGGCGAAGCGTATGCCGTTCGTGGCGGCGAGGATGCGGTAGAAGCCAATCTTCTTGGCGTAGGCGACTGCTTCCAGGTAGTAGGGCGAGAGCGTCGGCTCGCCGCCCGAGAAGAGGATGATGACCTGACGGCGCGGCTTAAAACTTACCGCACGGTCCAGGATAGCCTTCGTGTCCTCAAACGTCGGCTCGTGCACGTAGCCGACCTGGTTGGCGTCCATGAAGCACGGGTCGCACATCATGTTGCAGCGGTTCGTCAGGTCTACGGTCAAGACCGCGCCGCGGCCGAACTTGATGTTGGAAGTCCCGTGCCTGTGAATCTCCTTGTCCTCGGCCGCGCGGAAGTCGCGCCCGAAGAAGAGCGACTCGATGCGCTCCAAAAACTTCGGGTCGGTCGCCATCACGTCCGTGAACTCGCCGTGCTTCGGGCAGGTCTTGCGCATGATGACCTGGCCGTCCTCTTCCAGAATCTGCGCCTTGATCTCGCCCGGATGCTGGTGCATCAGGGTTTCCAGCGTCGTCTCGCCCGTGATGACGGCGTTGCGGACTTCCTTGACGCAGCGCGGGCACAAACTGTCCGTCTCGCGCGGGAAGCCCAGGGGCGGTGACGTGCGCTCGTAAGATTTCAGGAGCGGCCCAGGGGCCCACTTCGGGCGGATGGCCTCGCCTTCGGGCAGACGGCGGTTGACCGACTGGAAGACCTTCCACGCGACGTCCGACAGGCCCGAAATCAGCCGCGAGCTGCGGACGCCG
>DATFCB010000515.1:0-6028 GCA_035253525.1 Pyrinomonadaceae bacterium
GGTTGAGCTTTTTTGTTTCTTGAGTCTCTTAGTCTATAACTGCCGAGCCGGCCATCGCCATGAAGAGGTTGCTCTCGGTGCCGGAGCCGAGGAGGTGTTGCAGAAAAATCCTGATGAGCTTCTTCTCCGGGTCAATCCAGATAATCGCGCCGAAGGCCCCGTTGTGCCCGAAGCTGCCCCTTGAAGTGAGCGGGAAGTCGAACACGGGGTCGCCCCACAAGCCCCAGCCGAAGCCCTGAAACACCGGCCTCTGCGTCACCGCCGATTTGATGTGCAGCGTCTGATTCTGCGTCATGGTTTCCACGGACAGCTTGGAGAGAATCCGTCTGCCTTTGAACGTCCCGCCGTCGAGCATCATCCGGCAGAAGGCCAGCAGGTCCGTGGCGGTCGAAAACATGGCAAACTCCGGCCCCGGATAGACGGCCCTTTGATTGTCAGCCTCAATCTCTTCCCACCTGTCCAGCTTGCCGTCCAGCATCCTGTAGATTGCGGCGATGCGCGAGCGCTTCTCGGGAGGGATGAAGAAAAAGCTGTCCTTCATCCCTAACGGCTCGAAGACGCGCTCGCGCATGAACTGCTCGTAGGGCTTGCCCGAAACCACTTCGATGATGCGCCCCAGGATGGCGAACCCGCCGCTCATGTATCTGAACTGCGTGCCCGGCTCAAACTCCGGCTCCTGTTTCGAGAGAAAAGTGACGTAATCGGTCAGGGTCCGATTCCGCTTGATCGCTATCTCCTCGCTCTCGCGCAGGCGGTAAAGCGGGAGCCCCGCGGTGTGCGTGAGCAGTTGACGAATCGTGATTGGTTTGAACTGCCCACGCGGTTTGAACTCCGGCAGGTATTTCTCCACGGGGTCACTGAGCGCGAGCCGGCCTTCCTCCATCAAGATCATGATGCCGACGGCCGTCACGACCTTCGTCACAGACCTCGTGTCGAAGATCGTGTCGGGCCGCATGGGCTTTTTACTTTCGAGGTCCTGAAAGCCCACGGCGTCGAGGCTGACCACACGTCCGCGCCGCGCCACCAGCATCACCGCGCCGGCCGTGGTCCGACGTTCGACAAACGACTTCATCCGCGCGGGAATCATCCTTAACCGTTCCGCGTCCATCCCGGCCCGCGCCGCCTCCCGCTGCTGGGCGCTCGCCGTGCCCGGCGCGATGATGATGATGATGACGACGACGGCGACAAGCGCGGCAAGAGCGGCCGCGCGGAGTTTCCCCTGCGAGATTGTTCCTGACATGCGTCTCCTCCGGGCGGTGAGATGAGTGCTCGTGCAGGGATTGATGCTCAAGCTGGCGGCGGCGTTCGCCCGTTCTTTCGGGTGGGCTGTGCGCTTGACATTTCACCCCGCGTCGTCGGAAAGTATCACCCGCCCGATACTGCGCTGACCACCTTACAGCGCCCGCAGACAACTTCTTCAGCCAGACCCCACCGACGGGAGTATTCTCAAGATGCCCAGAAAATTATTACTTGCCCTTGTCCTGTGCTCATCCGTTTTTTGTTCCTTCGTCCGTGCGCAGGAATGTGCGCCGCCGACAATCGTCGCCAACGCCAAGACGTTCAATCTGTTCTCCCCCGAACAGGAGATGATCTTCGGCGAGCTGACCCTCGAAAACAGGGCCGACAACTACCGCTTCATACGCGACGAAAAACTACTGGCCTACGTCAACGAGATCGGCGGGCGGCTCGTGAAGCACCTGCCGCAGACGGGCCTCACCTATCGGTTTCATCTGATAGACCTGCCGGAAGCCAACGCCTTCAACACTCCCGGCGGCCACGTCTTTCTGTCGCGCAAGCTCGTCGCCTTCGTCAAGAACGAGGACGAGCTGGCGGGCGTCATCGCGCACGAATTGGGCCACGCCGTCGTGCGGCACGCGGCGGCCGACATCTCAGACTCGCTCAAAAAAATCCTCGGCGTCACGTCGCTCGGCGACCGCAAGGACATCACCGAAAAGTACAACCTGCTGATCGAGCGGGCGCGGACCAAAAGCCTCCCGCGCCGGGAAGGCCACGAGAACGCGCAGCAACTCGAAGCCGACCGCGTCGGCCTCTTCGCGATGGTCGCGGCCGGCTACGACCCGGCGGCCTTCTCCTCCTTCTTCGACCGCCTGACCGAGAGCGAAGGCAAGACGGGCAGTTGGCTCTCCGAGTTGTTCGGGACGACGCGCCCCGCACAGAAACGGCTGCGCGAGTTGATTAACGCGACGGAGAAGATGGGGCCTGCGTGCCGCGACGGGCGCGTCGCGCAGACGACGGACGTTTTCCTGAAGTGGCAGGCCGATGTCGTCTCCTTCCGCGACGCCGGGCGCAAGGAAGAACTGCCCGGCCTCATCTGGAAAAAGGAACTCGCGCCGAAACTCCGCAGCGACATCTCGCACCTCAGTTTCAGCCCCGACGGGCGGCTCCTCCTGGCGCAGGACGACTACGCCGTCACGGTCATCGAGCGCGAGCCCCTGCGCGTGCTCTTTCAAATCCCGGTCGAAGGGGCCAACGAAGCCAGCTTCACGCCGGACGGCAAGGCGGTCGTCTTCACGACCGAGAATCTGCGCTACGAGAAATGGAGCGTCGCCGAACAAAAGCCCGTCGAAGTGCGCGAGCTTGTTCTCAGGCAGGACTGTTGGGAACACAAGCTCTCGCCCGACGGGAGCTTCCTGGCCTGCGTGGACACTTCGGAGAGCATCAACGTCATAGACACAAAGACGGGCCAGCGGGTCTGGGAGAAGAAAGAATTTTATCGCCTCAACTGGATGGAGTTCTTCGCCTGGCTGATGGGGCGCAAGGGCGACGACGAATACGGGGCCGATTTTTTCCGCATCGAATTTTCGCCCGACTCGCGGTTCGTGATGTTCAGCCGCTCTGACAGATTCCGGTTCCGCATCAGGTTCGACGGCATGGCCGTTGACCAATCGGAAAACACGGCGCTCGCGCTCGACCTACAGACGCTCAAGCCGGCGGACCTCGGCGGCGACCTGAAAAAAATCGCGGCCCGCCCCTACGTCTTCTTAGATTCGGAAAGAATTCTCGGGTCGCCGTCGCACAAGGTGGAAGAGTCCGGCGTCTTCTCGTTCCCCAAAGGGAAGAGGCTACAGAAGTTCAGCTTCGGCGCGAAGGTCGTCAAGCGGACGGCGAACCCGGACTACGTCGTCGTCAAGCCGCTCGCGAACGCCCGGATGGGCGTCTATGACTTGAAGCGGGGGACCATCGCGGCCGGCTTCAACAAAGAGGACGGGACGCTCTGGAACAACCTGATGGCCTACGAGTCCGTTGACGGCACGCTCCTGCTGCGCGAGGTGAGCTATAACGAGGAGGCGAAAAAATTCGACACGCGCGACGCTGGCACGGTCGAGATTCCGGTCAGCTCCATCCGCAAACTCAACGCCGCCGAAGTCTCGAACTCTTTCAACTGGCTGCTTCTTTCATCGAAGACTCGCGGCGGGCTGTGGAGCCTCGAAACGGGCGAGCGCCAATTCTACATGCGCGGCTTCAAGGGCGGCGCGGTCGCCAACGACGGTGGGGCCGTAGGCGACTTCGCGCGCCTGGGCGACGTGCCGCACAGCCTGGTGTTAATGAACCCGCAGAACAAAATGGTCGGCGCTGTGCGCGAGTTGCCCGAAGAAGGCGCGCGGCAGTACGGGCGCTTCGTCCTGCTGCGCCGCAGCCTGAAGGAGACGGCGGGCGAGGCGAAGGGCGGGCCGCCGCCTCCTGTCCCTGACGAAGAGGCGGAAGACACGGGCCTGCGCCGGGCGGTGCGCTTCGAGCTGAAAGATTTCATCCAGGACAAGATCATCTGGACGCGCGATTTCCCGAAAGAAGCGCCCGCGTTCTCTTTCGACGAATTCAGCGGCCGGTTGATCTTTTACTGGAGCCTGGGCGGCGAGGCGGGCAAGGCGAAGTTGAATGAGTCGCCCGAACTTCTCGCGAAGGCCAACGCGCTCGGCAACAAGCAGGACGACTATTTGGTGGAGATAGTTGACGCCTTCGCCCAGAAAACGATTGGGACAATTCTGCTCGAAACGGGCAAAGGCTCGTTCGATGTCGGGGAAGGACTCTCGGAGGGCAATTGGCTCGTGCTGCACGACTCGCGCGGGCGCGTGCTGGTCTTTTCAATCAAGGACGGCGAGTTGCGCCACCGCTTCTTCGGCAGGCACGCGGCCGTCAGCCCGCAGAGGAATCAGATCGTGGTCGAAAACTTCCCCGGCGAAGTCGCGCTCTACGATTTGGGGACGGGGGAGCGCCGGGCCAATTTCGTCATCAACGGCAGCGCGGCTTTCGTCAGGTTCAACCTTGAGGGGACCAGATTGTTCGTCCTCAGCGACGCCCAATCCGCCTACGCCTTCGACTTGAACAAGCCCGGCGCACAGGCGGCGACGAAGCCCAAGTAAGGCAGTCTCACGCTGGAGGCGCAAAGACGCGAAGAAAGCACGCAAGGCGAAGAATCACTCAACTGCTTTGCGGCCTTCTTTGCGTCTTTGCGCCTTGGCGTGAAATTCCTTTTCGATGACTTGCGGCGGGCGTGATGATTCGACTAAGCTTCAATTTCTTGAAAGCGCTGGCGGCCGCGAGGTGACATCCTTTGACTGATTCCACGGCAGACAAATTCCGCGACGAGTGCGGCGTCTTCGGCGTCTACGGCCACCCGGAAGCGGCGCGTCTCACCTACCTCGGCCTCTACGCCTTGCAGCACCGCGGCCAGGAGTCCTGCGGCATCGTCTCTTCGGACGGCGCGGAGCTTAGAAGCGAGCGCGCGATGGGATTGGTCTCTGACGCCTTCAACCAGGAAAGGCTCGACAAGTTGCCTGGGCCAATCGCCATCGGGCACGTGCGCTACTCCACGGCCGGCGAAGTCTCCATCCGCGAGGCGCAGCCCTTTCTGGTCGCCTGCCAGCACGGCCAGGTCGCCGTCTGCCACAACGGCAACCTCCCTTTCGCCACCGAAGAGCGCAAGCGGCTTGAGCGCGAGGGCGCGATCTTCTCTTCGACTTCGGACACGGAAGTCATTCTGCACGGCATCGCGCGCTCGCGCGCCGCCGGGATTGCGGAGGCCATCCCCGAAGTCCTGTGCGAGACGGAGGGCGCGTTCTCGATGCTCTTTCTGACGCCCGACGCCCTGATTGCCATACGCGACTCGCGCGGCTTCCGCCCGCTCGCGCTGGGCCGCCTCAAAGACGCCTGGGTCATCGCCTCGGAGACTTGCGCGTTCGATTTGATTGACGCGCGCTACGAGCGCGACGTTGAGCCGGGCGAGATGATCGTCATTGATAAGGACGGCCTGCGCTCGTCGTTCCCGCTCCCGCCGCGCCAGCACTCCATGTGCATCTTCGAGCACGTCTACTTCTCGCGGCCCGACTCCGTCATCTACGGCCACTCGGTCAACGAGTCGCGTCACAAGATGGGCAAGCGCCTCGCCATCGAACAGCCGGCCGACGCCGACCTCGTCGTGCCCGTGCCGGACTCCGGCGTCGCGGCCGCCATCGGTTACGCGGCGCAGAGCAAGATCAATTACCGGCAAGGGTTGGTCCGCAACCACTACGTCGGCCGCACCTTCATCGAGCCCAAACAGTCCATACGCTCCTTCGGCGTCCGCATCAAGCTCAACCCCGTGCGCCATTTGATAGAGGGCCGCCGCATCGTCCTGATTGACGACTCGATTGTGCGCGGCACGACCTCTAAAAAAATCGTGCGGATGGTCAGGGAGGCGGGCGCAACTGAAGTCCACCTGCGCATCAGTTGCCCGCCGACCATTAGCCCGTGCTTTTACGGCGTGGACACGCCGAACAAGCAGGACTTGATCGCCGCGCAGATGTCCGTCGAAGACATACGCCAGTTCATCGAAGCCGACTCGCTCGGCTACCTCTCGCTCGAAGGGATGCTTGAAGCGGCGGGCATCAGCCGCGACTCGTCGTGCGTCGCCTGCTGGACGGGCCGCTACCCGACGCGCATCACGCGCGAGGCAGAGACGCAGTGGGCGCGCGAGCACGAGCCCGTGCCGTCCGACGCTGCCCTGCCGGTGGACGAGAGCGAGGCGGCC
>DATFCB010000516.1:0-2257 GCA_035253525.1 Pyrinomonadaceae bacterium
CTGCCCGCTCAACCTCGCGCCGACGACGAGCACGATCGTCGCGCTCGCCATAGGCGACGCGCTCGCCATGACCTTGATGCAGTTGAAGGGGCTGACGACCTCGGACTTCGCGGTCAACCACCCCGCGGGCCAGTTGGGCAAGCGTTTGACGCTGCGGGTCGCGGACCTGATGCACAGCGGGGCGGAGAACCCTACCATCGGAATGAGCGCGCCGTGGCTGGAAGTCGTCGCGGCCATCTCGCGCGGCGGGCTTGGCGCGGTCAACGTCGTGGACGCCGCGGGGCGCTTACGCGGAATCATCACGGATGGGGATTTGCGGCGCGCGTTGCAGAAGATCAAACTGACGGAGCTTGAAAATCTACAGAGCGGCGCAATTATGACGCCGGAACCCGTCATCGCAGGGCCGGAGATGCTGGCCTACGACGCGCTCAGGCTGATGGAAGACCGCCCCTCTCAAATTTCGGTCCTGCCGGTTGTTGACGTGGAGGGCGTGTGCGTCGGCCTGATTCGTCTGCACGACATCGTGCGCAGCGGACTTTGAAGGGATGAGGGATGAAGGGAAGAGGAATGTTCAAACGCGGTTTAGTTGTCTTTGGTTTGATCTTGATTGCCGGAATCTACTTGGGGAACTCGGCTATCGCGCAGGCGCAGGAGACGGCAACGCGCGCTCGCGAGGTCGCGAGGGCACGGGCCGAGGTGACGGTCACGCTCAACGAGCAGTTTTTCAATTCGCTTCTGGAAGCAATCTTCACGCGTCTCAAGGCTCCTTCGTTCCCGCTCTCCATCGCTAAAGGCGAGGCGGAAGAGAAGCTGCCGGCGTGGGCGGCTTTGGAAAAACCGGGCGCGCGTCTGACGGCGCACGCCAACCGTGGGCCGGGCGCTTGCGAGAGCGTGGTCAGGTTGGAGCGTGAGATGGGCGGCGTGAAGACGGCCGTCCGCTTCGAGCAGGGGAGGGTGGTCGCGCCGCTCGCCTTCACGGGCTCTTACAGCGTGGCGCTCATCGGCTGCATCAACTTCCAGGGCTGGGCCGACACGGACATCAAACTGGACTTCGACCGCGAGCGGCAAGTCCTGAGCGCGCGCGTGACAATCGTGGACATACACCTGAACAACATCCCGTCGCTCGCGAGCGGCGCTGTCGTCGGGCTTGTGCAGAACTCCATTGACCGGCGCATCAACCCCGTCGAGATTCTACAGGCCACGCAACTCTCCACGCGCGTCTCAATCGCAGGCTCCGGCGGAGCCTTGCGCCTGCGCGCGACAGAAATCCGCCCCGAAGTCGTCCCCGGAGCTTTGAGCCTGCACATCTTTTACGAGTTTACGCCGGCGGAATAAAGCGGCTGCTCCTGCCCCATGTCCACGATCTCCCACGCGGTTCGCTGCCGCAGGAGTTTCGTCATCAGGGCGGCGTGCAGGATGTGGCCGCTCTTGTGTGCGGTGACGCGGCCCATGATGGGCATGCCGAGGAGCGCCAGGTCGCCGACGATGTCCAGAATCTTGTGGCGCACGAACTCGTCCGCGAAGCGCAGCGACGTTTCGTTGAGCATCCCGTCCTGTGTGAGGACGATGGCGTTCTCCAGCGAGCCGCCGCGAATCAGGTTGGCGCGTCTGAGCGCTTCGATCTCCTCCGTGAAGCCGAAGGTGCGCGCCGCCGAGATTTCGCGTCCGAAGGTCCCGTTCGTCAGGTCAACTTCGAAGCGCTGCACGCCTATCAGCGGGTGACGAAAATCAATCAGGCAATCTATCTCGTAAGACCCGGCTGGCTCTATCCTGATGCTCCTATCATTCTGCTCGATTGAGACAGTCTCACGCACGAGCAGGGCTTTGCGCGCGAGCGGCTGCTCGATTACGCCCGCGCGCTCGATCATGTCCGTGAAGGCTTCGGCCGAGCCATCCATGATGGGGATTTCGAGGTTGTCCACTTCGATGTAGACGTTGTCCACGCCGCCGCCGCGCAACGCCGCCAGAAGGTGCTCGACTGTCGAGAGCATGACGCCCGTACGCATCAGCGTCGTCGCGTAAGAGCAGTGTGCGACCCATTCGACGGAGGCTGGAATCTCGAAGCCGCCGAGGTCCGTGCGTATGAAGACGTAGCCCGTGTCGGGCGGGGCCGGCACGAGCCTGAGGTGTACTGGGACCGCCGTGTGAAGCCCTATGCCGCTGGCCTCAATTGGCGCGGCGAGTGTCGTCTGTTTGACCAAAAGTATCAGCCCGAACCTTTCAAACCGTCGTGGGTGGAACGACAAAAATTTGAACC
>DATFCB010000517.1:0-5123 GCA_035253525.1 Pyrinomonadaceae bacterium
CGGCGAGATGTTCCTCTCGCACACGCGCCTCAACAATCTCTTCACGCTGCGCCTCGCCATCGGCAACATACGCACCACCGAAACACACGTCCGCCGCGCCTGGGAACTCTTGAACGAGCATCTATCCCTTCTTACGTGACCTCAGGCGCAAAGGGGCGAGTGGTGTAGTATGTTGCCTTAAAGCTCTAAAGGTTGAAATCTTTTCAAGGTCTAAACTGAAATTTTATGCTGACTCATATCGTCGTCTGGAAATACCGCGCGGATGTCGAGCAGGTCGTGCGCGATGAGCACCTGAAGCGGCTGCGGCGGCTGGCCTCTGTTATTCCCGAGATCGAGAGTTTTCAGGTGGGCACGGACGTGCTGCGCCTGCCGCGCTCTTATGACACGGGGCTGGTCGCCACTTTCCGCGACCGCGCCGCGCTCGACGCGTACACGATTCACCCCGAGCACATTCTGGTCGCGGACATGGGGCGGAACATCAGCGAGCACGTCGTCTCGGTTGACTTCGTGGGCGAGGAATAAGAGCGCGCGATGAAGTGGAAGTGGAAGCCCAACTGGAAAGGGATGAAGCGCTGGAAGAAAGTGGCGCTCGTCGCGCTCGCGCTCTTGCTGCTCTTTCAAGTCCCTTTCATCTACAGGCGCATACGCCTCGGCAATCTACGTTCGGCCATTCAACGAGTGAACGCCGAGCGCGCCGTCAACGAATCCGAGAGCGCCTACGCGCAATACGCGGGCGTGATTCACGTTCACTCCGCCCTCGGCGGTCATAGTCTCGGGAACTTCGAAGAGATTGTCGAAGCCGCGCGGCGCAATAACCTGGGCTTCGTCGTGATGACCGAGCACACTTCGCCTGTGATGGATACGTCCGCGATGACCCTGAACGGAGTCCACGCGGGCGTGCTCTTCGTCAACGGCAACGAGGTCAACACCGCGAGCCACGACCGCCTGCTGCTCCTGCCCGGAAGCAAAGAGGCTGCTTCGGCCAACACCGTCGGGACGCAGCAACTCCTCGAAGGCCAGAAGACGCGCGGCGGCCTGTCGTTCGCCGCCTACCCGCACGAGTTTCAAAGCTGGGACGTGAACGGCTACGACGGGATAGAGGTCTACAACCTTTACACGAACACGAAAAAGATAAATTACTTCGTCACCTTCTTCGACTGGCTCTGGTCTTACTGTAGCTACCCGGACCTGATGTTCGCGCGCTTCTACGAGCGGCCGGCCGACGAATTGAGGAAGTGGGACGAGATGGCGAAGACTCGGAGGCTCGTCGCCATCGCCGGCAACGACGCTCACTCGAACGTCGGCTTCCAACTGGGCGACCGCACGGGGAAGAGTCTCATCGGAGTCCACCTCGACCCGTACGAGCGAACCTTCGGCGTCGTCCGCAACCACGTCCTGATTGAACGGGAGAAGCCTTTGACGACCGAGACGCTGCTCGCCGCGCTCGCGAGCGGCCACAGCTACATCGCCTTCGACCTCTTCGGCGACTCTTCCGGCTTCACCTTCACGGCCACGAACAACCGCGACACGAAAATCATGGGCGACGAGATAGAACTCCTCGACGGCGTCCGCCTGCATGTGACGACGCCCGTCCTTAGCCGCACGCTCCTCATCAAAGACGGCCAGGTCAGACGCGACGAGGACGGCGCGGCGAGGAAGGAGTACACAGTGACGGAGCGCGGCGTCTACCGCGTGGAGGTCTACCTCACGCAACTCGGCTCGCTCGTCAAAGACAAGCCCTGGATTATCTCGAATCCGATTTACGTGAGGTGAAGTGAGCGGGCCGGAGGACCCCGGACACGACAACGCCCCACACAGTTTTTACAACCCTGTGGGGCGCGCGCGTGCCGGAAAGCTCCTGCACTATTTTTTGGAAGCGGTGCCTAGGGTCACCGTCTGCTGTAGAGAGCCACGTGTTTGACTCTTCGCTCGCTTTCAATTCCTAGTGTTGGCGGAACTGTGCGAGTACAGCTTCCCTCAACTTGTACCAGTGTCCCGAATTTTATCCCCACCTCACGGAGTCTGTCAACCCCCATCTTGACCGAACCGTAAGCAGACGCGGCCCGCTTCACCTCGAAATCGCCCGCGCCGATGCTGTATATTAAGCGAGAAGACCCCTATGGCCCTGCAAAACGAAAAGACGGTCATCGCCGAGGACCGCGAGCCCATACAGACGCCGCAACAGGTCGTTAACCTGACGCCCCCCGCGCCCGCCGACTTTGAACAACTGCCGATGGTCGGCTGGTACGACCCGCGCCAGCTCATACGCACCGGCATACAGGTCGCCATCTCGACCATCTTCGGCCGCCACTCCGACCGCCGCCTCGTCGAAGCCCTCGCCTCCGGGAAGCCGGAGATTTACGACTACACGCACCACTATAAAGATGACGGGCGCGAGCTGTGCGAGTTGGACGAGACGCGGCCGCGCGAGGAAATCTGGATTGACTACGTCGCGGACACGGGCGAGGGCTGGAACTCGACGTATGGCGTGGCCTACCACCTGGCCGAAGACTCGCGCGAGTTGGAGTATGCGGACGCCTTGAGCGGCGACCCCATACGCGTGACCGTCAGGCGCGGCGACGTGTTCGTCTTCGGCGGCGATCAGGTCTACCCGGCCGCCGACCGCATAGAGTACGACCGCCGTCTCGTTAAGCCGTATCAGCACGCCTACCCGCACACGGCGCGCGAGGAACACCCGCACGTCTTCGCGATTCCGGGCAATCATGATTGGTACGACAGCCTCATCTCCTTCTCGCGCCTCTTCTGCTCGAAGCGCTGGTTCAGCGGCTGGCGCTCGCGCCAGAGCCGCAGTTATTTCGCCCTCAAACTGCCGCACGGCTGGTGGCTGCTGGGCACGGACATGCAGCTCGGCTCCGACATTGACGCGCCGCAGGTCGAGTACTTCAAGAGCGTCGCCGCCGAGATTAAAGAGACGGACCGAATCATTCTGTGCCACGCCGAGCCGCACTGGATTTTCTCGAAGATGTACGAGCACCTGGATTCCAACATCTCCGAGAGCAACCTCGCCTTCCTCGAAGAGATGCTGGCGAAGAAGGTCGCCGTCTTCATCGCGGGCGATCTGCACCATTACCGCCGCCACGAGGCGACCGACGAGTCTTCGACGCAGAAGATCACCTCTGGCGGCGGCGGCGCTTTCCTGCACCCGACGCACGACGGGAGATTCGGCACGGACGTTTCCGTTCTGAAAGAGGAAAGCTCGGGCCGCGTCTTTCAAAAGCGTGTGGCCTTCCCGCCCGAGCGGGTTTCGAGGAGACTGTGCTGGCGGAATCTGATCTTCCCTTTCCTGCGCGGGAACAAGAGCTGGGCGTTCGGCTTTCTGACGGCTGGCCTCTACCTGCTGACGACGCTCGCCGTCGTCTCAGACTTCAAGCACATAACGGAGACGGCCACAGACTTTCGCTCGGTCGTCGGCCTCAAGAACATTATTGGCACAGCGCTCCACGGCGTGCTCAACAGCCCGATGACGCTCTTCTTCGTGCTGCTCACGGTCCTCGGCTTCGTCCTCTTCACGGACACGCACTCGAAGGTCTACAGGTGGATTATGGGCGCGGGACACGGCCTCGCGCACATCTTCTCGGCCTTCGGCGTCGCGCTCGGCTCCATCTACCTCGTCAGCTATCTGTCGGCCTCGACCTCCGGGAGTTGGGTCTACAGCGTGACGCAGGGCGCGCACGTCTTCAACTTCGACTTGAGAGTGCTGCTCACCGTGGTGCTGGTTCTAATCGGCGGCTATCTGGTCGGCTCGTTCATTCAAGGCTTATACCTGCTCATCTCGCTCAACGTCTTCGGCCGCCACTTCAACGAGTCCTTCTCGACCATCGCCGTCGAGGACTGGAAGAGCTTTCTCAAACTGAAGATTGACCGCGCGGGCGATCTGACGATTTACCCCGTCGGCATACGCCGCGTGCCGCGCAAGTGGAAACTGAGCGGCAACGCCGCGGGCGCGCGCTTCGTCCCCGACCGCGAGCGAGACCCGCGCGCGACCCCGCCCGCGCTCATAGAGCCGCCCATCATCCTGAAGAGCACGACCGCGACGACAACCGGCGTGGTCGAGGCCAAAAAGATTTGAGCAAGCTACTGCATAACTCAACCCTTTGCGTCTTTGCGCCTCCAGCGTGAGATTTCTGATACGAGGAGCAGATGAGAAAACTTCGTTACCACATCGTTGATGTCTTTACCGACCGTGCCTTCGGCGGCAACCCGCTCGCCGTGTTCACGAACGGGCGCGGGATTCCTGCGGAGCTGATGCAGTCAATCGCCAAAGAGTTGAACCTCTCGGAGACGACCTTCGTGCTGCCGCCCACGGATTCCGCGAACGATTACAAGGTCCGCATCTTCACGCCCGGCGCGGAGCTGCCCATGGCCGGCCACCCCACCATCGGCACGTCCTTCGTCCTGGCGCGCGAGCACATGATTCGGCTCGGAGGCCGTGAAGTCACCATCAAGCTCGAAGAGGGCGTTGGCACAATTCCCGTGGACATCACGTTCAGGGACGACGCGCCCGATCTCATCTGGATGCGGCAGCCGCTCCCGACTTTCGGCCCGCGCTTTGACGACCCGTCCGCAATCGCCGAAATGCTCTCGCTCGCGCCGGAGGCTCTCGACGAGAGTTTGCCAATCGAGGTCGTCTCCTGCGGCGTCCCCTTTCTTTTTGTGCCACTGAAAACCCTGGAGGCCGCGCGCTCCATACGTTTCCGCCTAGACGTGTGGGAAAGGAGCCTGCGCAGCGCGGGCCTCTCGCAGGTCTTCGTCTTCACGAAGGAGACGGAACTGCCGGGCTCAACCGTTCACTCGCGCATGTTCGCCCCAGGCTTAGGGATTCAGGAAGACCCCGCGACGGGCGGCGCGAGCGGGCCGCTCGGCTGCTACCTCGTCCGCCACAAACTCTTCCCCGCAGCCCGCCGCGCGGAGTTCACGAGCGAGCAAGGAATTGAGATGGGCCGCCCGAGCATCATCAAAATCGTCATCGAGCAGGAGGCGGGCGAGATTACGAGCGTGCGCGTCGGCGGCCAGTGTGTTTTTATGGGCGAAGGGTATTTGGAGGGATGAGGGATGAGGGATGAAGTAAAGACAAAAAGCTCTTATTTCATCCCTCATCCCTC